>NZ_CADFEC010000019.1:0-126701 GCF_902833195.1 Burkholderia sp. BCC1638 | reverse complement strand
CCCGAACGCTCCAGCACCGCGCGAATCACCGTCGCGCCCAGCTCCGGTGCCGCGATCTTCGCGAGCGAGCCGCCGAATTTGCCGACCGCGGTCCGCGCGGCCGATACGATCACTACGTCCGTCATTTCCCTTTCCTCCAGGCCCGCACGACACGGCGCATCGCTACCGGCCCTGTTAAAAAAACTGCGGTGCACCGGACAGCGTGCGCCGCTGTCCGTCTTTCGTCAATCGCGCTGCAACACGTAGCGACCCGGGGCCGGTTCTATCACCGGGAACTGCGCGGAACCGGCCTTGGCGGGCGGCGCCACCTTGCGGCCGCCGTACTGGTCGAGCCACTCGACCCAGGTTGTCCACCAGCTGCCCGGCTGCTCGGTCGCGCCGGCGAACCAGTCGTCGGCGGATTCGGGCAGATCGTTGTCGTTGACCCAGTAGCTGCGCTTCTTCTTCGCCGGCGGATTGATCACGCCCGCGATGTGGCCCGACGCGCCGAGCACGAACTTCAACGGGCCCGTCAGGATCGACGTCGACGCGTAGGCCGTCTGCCACGGCACGATGTGATCCTCGCGCGACCCGTAGATGAAGGTCGGCACGTCGATGCGCGACAGGTCGACGGATTCGCCACACACGGTCAGCGCGCCCGGCACGCGGAGCTTGTTCTCGAGATAGGTATTGCGCAGGTACCACGCGTACATCGGGCCCGGCAGGCTCGTCGAGTCGCTGTTCCAGTACAGCAGGTCGAACGCGGCGGGCGTGCGGCCCTTCAGGTAGTTGTCGACGACGTAGTTCCAGACGAGGTCGTTCGGCCGCAGGAACGAGAACGTGTTCGCGAACTCGACGCCGCGCATCAGCCCCGGCGCCGCGCCGTTCTTGCCGCCGATGGTCTGCTCGCGCATCTGCACGTGCGCCTCGTCGACGAACACGTCGAGGATGCCCGTGTCGGTGAAATCGAGCATCGCGGTCAGCAGCGTCATCGACGCGGCCGGATGTTCGCCGCGCGCGGCGAGCACCGACAGCGCGGTCGCGAGCATCGTGCCGCCGACGCAGAAGCCGAGCGTGTTGATCTGCTCGCGGCCGCTGACCTGCTGCACGGCGTCGATCGCCGCGAGCAGCCCCTCGTTCATGTAGTCGTCCCACGTCTTGTGCGCGACCGACGCATCGGCGTTGCGCCACGACACGAGGAACACCTGATGGCCGCTCGACAGCGCATGCGCGACGAGCGAATTCTCGGGCTGCAGGTCGAGGATGTAGAACTTGTTGATGCACGGCGGCACGATCAGGAGCGGCCGCTCGAACACCTTGTCCGTCTTCGGCGCGTACTGGATCAGCTGGATCAGGTCGTTCTCGTAGACGACCGAGCCTTCGGTACACCCGAGGTTCTTGCCGACCACGAATTGCGATTCGTCGGTCTGCGAAATCTTGCCGCGCTGCATGTCGCCGAGCAGATTCATCATCCCCTGCCGCAGGCTTTCGCCCTGCGTCTCAAGGATCGATTTCTGCGCATCGGGATTGAGCGCCAGGAAGTTGCTCGGCGCGGCGGCGGCGGTCCATTGCTGGACAGAGAAACGGATACGTTCGCGCGTCTTCGGATCAGTCTCGAGCGCGTCAGCCAGCTCCTGCAGGTAGCGCGCGTTGAGCAGATACCACGCAGCGGCGAACGCATGCGCGGGCGAAGCCTTCCACGCATCCGCGCTGAAGCGGCGGTCCTTCAGTTCAGGCGACTCGAGCTTCGCCGCGGCGGCCTGCTGCATCAGCGTCATGCAATCGCGCGCGTAGTCGGCCTGCAGCTTCTGGAGCTGCTCCGGCGGGACCGCGGCCACCGGCAGCTTCAGTCCCGCGAACGGCGAAGCCAGGCCGCCGAAGGCGCCCAGATCGGGCATCGACGGCATCTGGAACGGAACGGATGTCGGGAACTGGAATGCGGCGAACGGATTCGCGGTGGTCGCCGCCGTTGCGGCGCGCGCCGGATCGGCGAAACCGCGCCAGGCGTTCAGCCATGCCTCGAACATCCGCTGCATCGGCTGGGTAGCCTGGTCGAATCCGGTGCTGCCTGCGGAAGTGCCCGCCTGAGCGGACGTCGACGAATTTTTCGATGCTGTCATTACCTGCCTTACCGGTGATTCGTGAGCGTCAATCGTGAAATCCTGCTCGCGCGCGGCGTGCCGGCTGCGAGCCGGGCCGTCATGCTCTGGAGAGGCGTCTCCAGATTCTGCCGCAGTGCGGTATTTTTATCATTATCGTTTTCCCCATGTGAAGCACTGCGTCAAACCACCGAACATTTCTGCTCGGAGATAATCCGTGCGCAACAAGCGGGACAAGGCTTCCGGCGAAACATAAAACATTTTGATCGACTTGACTTCGCGATTATTCATTCGGTTGTCCATGCAACGCCGCATTGCCGCGCCAATATCGAAATAACCGATTTCGCAGCGCAACAAACCAAGCCGCGCGCGAGCGCGCGCGGTCAGCCGTCAATCTGCCAGCCAGATCGCCGCCGCCATGCGGCCGGTCACGCGGTCGCGCCGGTACGAATAGAAGCGCGCGTGCTCGGTGAGCGTGCAGTCGGTCCCGCCGCTCACATGCGCCACGCCTGCACGCGTGAGGCGCAGGCGCGCAAGCGCATAGAGGTCGGCGAGGTACTTGCCGGGCGCGCCGTCGATCGCGACGAACGCTTGCCGCGTCTCATCATGCTCCGACTGCGGAGCCGTGTCGAGAAACGCCTCGCGCACGTCGGCGCCGACTTCGAATGCCCGCGGGCCGATCGCGGGCCCGAGGTACGCATGGAGTTCATCCGTCGCGCCGCCAGCGAGTGCCGCGACGCGAGCCGCGGTCTGCTCGACGATGCCGGCCGCGAGCCCGCGCCAGCCAGCATGCGCGGCACCCACCGCGCGCCCCTGCGCGTCGCACAACAGCACCGGCAGGCAATCCGCGACCATCACGATACAGACCGCGCCCGCGCGGTCCGTCACGCTCGCGTCGGCCTGCACGGGCACCTCGGCACCCGGCGCGGCCTCGATCACCTCGTCCGCGCGCACGATCCGCGCGCCGTGAACCTGTTCGAGCCATGCCGCTCGCGACTGGCCCGCCAGCGCGAGCAAGCGCGCGCGATTCGCGGCGACATGGGCCGGATCGTCACCGGTATGCAGGCCGAGATTCATCCCGCCCGGCAACGCCGCGCCATCCTGCCAGCGCCCGTACGGGCCCTCGCTCACGCCGCCGTCGCGCGTCGTGATCAGCGCACGCACGCGCGGCGCCACCTGCCAGTCGGGCTGCACGCAGTCCTGCCACGTCAACGGCGCCAGGTTCGTCATCGGCACTCACTCCTCCTCATCGTCGTAATCGTCGTCGTGATCCTGATAATCGCCGGCGAAATCGTCATCGTCGTAGACACCGTCTTCATCGTCGAATTCCTCGTCGCCCTGCCCGAAGCCCAGCGCCGCGACGAGCGCGTTCATGTCGTCCGGCAACGGACAACGCCACTGCATCGTCTTGCCCGTGACCGGATGCACGAGGCCGAGCCGCCAGGCGTGCAGCGCCTGCCGCGCGAACCCGCCCGGCAGCGGCGCGACCGAGCGCTTGCCGCGCGCGCGCCCGTACACGGGATCGCCGAGCAGCGGATGCCCGACATGCGAGCAGTGCACGCGGATCTGATGCGTGCGGCCGGTTTCGAGATCGCACTGGATCGCGGACACCGGCTGACGTTGCCACATGCATGTGTCAACCGTGCGGAAATGCGTGCGCGCGGGCTTGCCCGACGCGCCGGTGACGACGGCCATGCGCGTGCGCTCGCGCGGATCGCGGCCGATCGGCGCGTCGATCGTGCCGTCTTCGGGCATCATGCCCCACACGAGCGCGAAATAGCGGCGCTTCACCGTGCGTGCCTGCAGCTGGCGCACGAGGTCGGTCTGCGCGGCGAGTGTGCGCGCAACCACCATGAGGCCGGACGTCTCCTTGTCGAGCCGGTGCACGATGCCCGCGCGCGGCAGGCCGGCCGCCGCGTCGCCGTAGCGGTGCAGCAGGCCGTTGAGGATCGTGCCGCTCCAGTTGCCGGCAGCCGGGTGGACAACGAGGCCCGCCGGCTTGTTGATGACGACGAGCGCGTCGTCCTCGTAGATCACGTCGAGCGGCACCGGCTCCGGCGTAAACGCCAGCTGCTCGGGCAGCAGGTCGGGCACGAGCTCGATCCTCGCGCCGAGCGGCACCGGCTGGCGGATCTTCGCCGGCGCGCCGTCGACCAGCACGCGCTGCGCCTCGATCCAGCTCTGCAGGCGGCTGCGGGAGAATTCTGGGAACAGTTGGGCAAGCGCTTTATCGAGGCGCTCACCCGCGAGCGACAGCGGCACTTCGACGACGCGCGGCGCTTCGTCGGCCGCCGCGGACGGCACGACAGGCGGCTGCATCGCGTCTGCAGCGAGATCGTCGTCGGGAGAATCCCCCGACGCAGCGTCGGCGGGCCGATCGCTTGGGCTATAATCTTCGCGATTTGACTTGCCCCGCGGGGCATTCTGCGAACTTGAACGGGTCATTTAGACTGGGTCACCGAGACTTGAAGCTAGGACATGCGAGCATGATGAATTCGACCAAACGTACGGCCAAAACCGTCGCCGCCCGAGCTGCGGTGGTAGCGGCCGCGGCCCTCATCGCCGGCTGCCACGGCTTGCCGCAGAAGCAGGACGAGACGGCTACCTGGTCGAACAACAAATTATACTCAGAGGCCCAGGACGCACTGTCCGGCGGCGACTGGGGCAAGTGCGCGAAATATTTCGAATCGCTGCAGGGTCGCGATCCGTTCGGCCATTTCGCGCAACAGGCGCAGATCAACGTCGCGTACTGCAGCTGGAAGGACAACGAAGCGGCAGCCGCCGATCAGGCCGTCGACCGCTTCATCCAGCTGCATCCGGATCACCCGGATATCCCGTACGCGTACTACCTGAAGGGGATGATCCACTTCAACGACGATCTCGGCCTGTTCGGCCGCTTCTCCGGCCAGGACATGAGCGAGCGCGATCCGCAGGCACTGCGCGAATCGTACGACGCGTTCAAGGTCGTCGTCGACCGGTTCCCGAAGAGCAAGTACGCGCCTGACGCCGCCGCCCGGATGCGCTACATCGTCAACGCGCTCGCCTCGCACGAAGTGCACGCGGCCGACTATTACTATCGGCGCGGCGCCTATGTCGCGGCGATCAACCGCGCGCAGCTCGCGATCAAGGACTACAAGGGCGCGCCGGCGATCGAGGACGCGCTGCACATCATGATCCTGTCGTACGGCAAGCTGAACCAGCCGGAACTCGCGGAAGACACGAAGCGCGTGCTCGCCGGAACCTTCCCGGACAGCCCGTACATCACCGGCCATTCGCGCCCCGGCACGAAGAAGTCGTGGTGGCAGTTCTGAGCGACGCCCGAGCACCCAACAAAAAACCCGGCCTTCGAGCCGGGTTTTTTGTTGGTGCCGCCCGCAGCAGGCGGCAGCGCGGTCACGCGCGTTTTGCCGCGCGATGCTCGTCGAAGAAGTCCTGCACGACCGCGATCTCGCGGGTGCGCTTGAACGGCGGCAGGCTCTGCCAGATCCGTCGACCGTAAGGCTTGTCGACGAGCCGCGTGTCGCAGATCATCAGCACGCCGCGATCCGTCTCCGCGCGAATCAGCCGGCCCGCGCCCTGCTTCAGCGTGATCACGGCCTGGGGCAGCTGGTGAACCGCGAACGGGCTCAAGCCCTTCTTGGTCAACGCATCGAGCCGCGCGGCCAGCACCGGATCGTCGGGCGGCGCGAACGGCAGCTTGTCGATCACGACGAGCGACAGCGCGTCGCCGCGCACGTCGACGCCTTCCCAGAAGCTCTGGCTGCCGACGAGAATCGCATTGCCGTACGAACGGAAACGATCGAGCAGTTCGGTACGGCTGGCATCGCCCTGCACCAGCAGCGGCGTGTTCCAGCCGCGCGACTCGATCACGTCGCGCAGCTTCGACGCGATCCGGTCGACCGCGCGCAGCGTCGTGCACAGCATGAACACGCCGCCGCCCGATGCCTCGATCGCCGGCAACGCGGCATCGAACACGGCATCGGTAAACGCCGGCGACGACGGCTGCGGCAAGTTGCGCGGCACATACAGCAGGCCCTGCGTCTGATAGTCGAACGGGCTTGCGAGCGTCATCGAGCGCCGCGAGCTGAGGCCCATCTGGGCCGCGTAGTGCGTGAAGTCGCCGCGCACCGACAGCGTCGCCGACGTGAACACCCACGCGCGGGGCACGCCGGCACGCTGCTTCGCGAAAATCGGCGCAACCGACAGCGGCGTCTCGTGCAGCTGGACGGTATGTGCGAACACTTCGACCCAGCGCACCTTCTCGTTCGGGTCGTCGGTGGCCGCCTTGTCGCCGGCGACCGCGGCATCGGCCTTCGCGGCCGCTTCCGCCGCGCCGGGCGCGACCCAGCCCGCGAGCAGGTCCTGCAGCTCGCGTGCGCGCCGCAGGCACGCACCGAGCGACTCCGCCCGCTCGGCCTGGCTCGCGAGCGCCGAGGCAAGCGCATCGAGCGCCACTTCGAGCGCGTCGAGCGCGCCGAACATCGGGTGATCGTCGCCCAGTTGCGCGAGCGACATGCGCACGATCTGGTCGTTCGCGAACGCGAGACGCAGGTCGCGCGCCGCACGTTCGAGATCGCCGCCGAGCTTCACCCACTCGACCGCATCGCGCGCATGGCTCAGGCCTTCGGCGACCGTGTCGCGCGCGAGTTCGAGGATCTGCGTGGTCGACAGCGTCTCGCCGAAGAACAGCGTGGCCGTCTCCGGCAGCTGGTGCGCTTCGTCGAAGATCACCGTGTTCGCGTTCGGCAGCAGTTCGGCCATCCCGGTGTCGCGCAGCATGATGTCCGCGAAGAACAGATGATGGTTGACGACGACGACGTCCGCCTGCTGCGCCTCGCGGCGCGCCTGCATCACGAAGCACTCCTTATAATGCGGGCACTCCTGGCCGAGGCAGTTGTCGCGCGTCGACGTGACCATCGACCACACGGGTGCCGTCTCCGGCACGCTCGCGAGCTCGGCCTTGTCGCCGCTCTTCGTGACCTTGGCGAACCGGACGATTTCCTGCAGATACGCGGTGTCCTGGCGCGACGGCAGGCGGCCGTTGTCGGCCGTGCGCTGCAGGTAGTAATGGCACAGGTAGTTCGAGCGGCCCTTGAGCATCGCGACCGTTACCGGCACCGCGAGCGCGTTGCGCACCGTCGGGATGTCGCGCTGGAACAGCTGGTCCTGCAGGTGCTTCGTGCCGGTCGACACGATCACCTTGCCACCCCATAGCATCGCGGGCACCAGATACGCATAGGTCTTGCCGGTACCGGTGCCGGCCTCGACGATCAGTGTGTTGTCGCCGGCGTCGCCGTCGGCTTCGACCGCAGCCCCCTCCGCGGCGGATTCGGCCGCCTTGTCGCCTTCGCCGAGGCGGCGTGCCGGCCGCTTGCGGGTCTCGAAGATTTCCGGCTCGGGCATCCGGCGCGCGGACGCCTCCATCGCGGACGCGACCGCGCGCGCCATCTCGATTTGCGACTGACGCGGGTGATAGCCGTCGAGCGCGCGCGTGAGCAATCCGCCGTCGCCGAAGATCGTGTCGAGTTCGTCGACGCGCTTGCGGCTCAGCTCGAAGGTGCCTTCGGGCGCACGAACGCGCCCGGCGGACGACGCGTCACGCCGGGCATCGGGGTTGGCTTCAAGCGGTGAATTCAAGGCAAGCGTTCCTGTGTCCAGCGCCCGGGCGGCGCCGGCGCTTGCCAGGCCGCGCTCAGGCGCGCTTATCCGGTTCCAGCTGCGATTGCAGCAAAATGATTTTGTCCTTGGCCGCCAGCTTTTCCTTCTTCAGCCGGTGCAGCGTGATGTCGTCGATGTCGGAGTGTCCTTCCTTCAGCTCGATCTCTCGAGCGAGCTGCTGGTGCTGCTCCTGCAATGCAGCCAAACGGTTGTGCAATTCCTGCTGCTGTTCCGTGGGACGGTTTTGCATATGCGCCTCCTCATCGAAGCAGCGCGCCGACTGGCGTGCCGGCACGCACGAGACTGACTCCGGATCAATCCAACACGTTACTGCCCCTGCTGTTGCTGCTGCTTGGCCTTGTCGGCCGCTTCCTGCTGACGCCGCTCGACATCGGCCTTGTGCTGCGCAGCTTCCTTCTGCTTCTGCTCGTAGCGCGCGGCGTTGTCCGCCCGCTCTTGCGCCTTCTGCGCGCCCTGCTGGCGCGCCTGGTCGAGCTTGCGCTGGAAGTCTGCCTGCTTCTGGTCGTATGCCTGCTTGTTCGCGGCGCGCTGCGGCGCCTCGGCGCCGCGCTGCGCCTGCTTCAGTGCATTCTGCTCCTGCTTGTCGCGGAACGCAGCCGCGTTCGCCGCATCGTTCGCCGCGCGCTGCGGCGCTTCCGCCGCATTCTGCGCCTGCTTCAACGCCTGCTGCTGGTCGCGCTGCTGCGCCCGCACCGCGCGCTGCTCGTCGTCGAGCGCGAGCTGCTCCTGACGGATGCTCGCCCGCTCCTCGCGCATCCGGTCGCGCGCATTGCCGAGACAATGATTGACAAAGAACTTGCTGTAGCAATCGTGCTCCGCCACGGCATAACGATAATCGTTTTCCGCGGAACGTTGATTGAGCACTTTTTGACGGGCGTCAAAATCCTGCGTGGCGGAGGGGGCGACGGGCGCGGCCACTGCGGCGTCCGGCGCGGTTGCGCCCGATGCCTGTGCGTACGCGACGGTAGACCCGGCGGACAAAGCCGCGGCAAGCGCTGCGCCGAGCGCGACGAGAGAAATGCGGGAAGTTGGCAACGTCGTAGGAAAGCTGCGGGACATGTGTCAAATTCTATCACCCCCGGCTGGACGCTCCGCCATTTATGGCAAAATGCCCCGCTTCACTCACCCGCGGCATCTGGTCCGGCGGGCCCGTCTAGCAGCCCGCGCCGCGCGGCCTGCCGGCCCGCGCCGCGATTTCAGCAGGCAGATCATCCACGACATGACGGAAACCGTAGCACTCAAGATCGTACAGCGCATCGCCACCGAACTGTCCGTCCAGCCGCGCCAGGTCGCGGCGGCAGTGCAACTCCTCGACGAAGGCTCGACCGTTCCGTTCATTGCCCGGTACCGCAAGGAAGTGACCGGCAACCTGGACGACACGCAGCTGCGCCAGCTCGAGGAACGTCTCCTGTATCTGCGCGAGCTCGAGGACCGCCGCGCGGCGATCCTGTCGAGCATCGACGAACAGGGCAAGCTGACCGACGAACTGCGCGTCGCGATCGACGCGGCCGACAGCAAACAGGTGCTCGAAGACCTTTATCTGCCGTACAAGCCGAAGCGCCGCACGCGCGCGCAGATCGCGCGCGAAGCCGGCCTCGAGCCGCTCGCGCAGGCGCTGCTCGCGAATCCGCTGCTCGACCCACAAACGGAAGCCGCCGCGTACGTCGATGCCGACAAGGGCGTCGCCGACGTGAAGGCCGCGCTCGACGGCGCGCGCGACATCCTGTCCGAACAATTCGGCGAAACGGCCGAACTGCTCGGCAAGCTGCGCGACTACCTGCACAGCCAGGGCGTCGTATCCTCTGCGGTCGTCGAAGGCAAGGAAAACGAGGAAGGCGAGAAGTTCCGCGATTACTACGACTACGCGGAAACGATCCGGACGGTCCCGTCGCACCGCGCGCTGGCTCTGTTCCGCGGTCGCAATGCCGGCGTGCTGACCGTCAAGCTCGGGCTCGGCGAGGAACTCGACGCGCAAGTCCCGCATCCCGGCGAAGCGATGATCGCGCGCCATTTCGGGATCACGAACCAGAGCCGCCCGGCGGACAAGTGGCTGTCGGACGTGTGCCGCTGGTGCTGGCGCGTGAAGGTGCAGCCGCACATCGAGAACGAGCTGCTCACGCAACTGCGCGAAACGGCGGAAGCCGAAGCGATCCGCGTGTTCGCCCGCAACCTGAAGGACCTGCTGCTGGCCGCGCCGGCCGGCCCGAAGGCCGTGATCGGTCTCGACCCCGGCCTGCGCACGGGCGTGAAGGTTGCCGTGGTCGACCGCACCGGCAAGCTGCTCGCGACCGATACGATCTACCCGCACGAGCCGCGCCGCGACTGGGACGGCTCGCTCGCGAAGCTCGCGCGCATCGCCGCGCAGACGCAGGCCGAGCTGATCAGCATCGGCAACGGCACCGCGTCCCGTGAAACCGACAAGCTCGCGAGCGAGCTGATCTCGAAGCATCCGGAACTGCGGCTACAGAAGATCGTCGTGTCGGAAGCCGGCGCGTCGGTCTACTCGGCGTCCGAGCTGGCCGCGAAGGAATTCCCGGAGCTCGACGTGTCGCTGCGCGGCGCCGTGTCGATCGCCCGCCGCCTGCAGGACCCGCTCGCCGAGCTCGTGAAGATCGAGCCGAAGGCGATCGGCGTCGGCCAGTACCAGCACGACGTGAACCAGCGCGAACTCGCCCGCTCGCTCGATGCGGTGGTCGAGGATTGCGTGAACGCGGTCGGCGTCGACGCGAACACCGCGTCGGTCGCGCTGCTCGCGCGTGTCTCTGGCCTGAACGCCACGCTCGCGCGCAACATCGTCGACTACCGCGACGCGAACGGGCCGTTCCCGTCGCGCGATCATCTGCGCAAGGTGCCGCGCCTCGGCGACAAGACCTTCGAGCAGGCAGCCGGCTTCCTGCGCATCAACGGCGGCGAGAATCCGCTCGATCGCTCGTCGGTCCACCCGGAGGCTTATCCGGTCGTCGAACGGATCCTCGCGAAGATCAGCAAGCGGATCGACGACGTGCTCGGCAGCCGCGATGCGCTGTCCGGCCTGTCGCCCGCCGAATTCGTCGACGAACGTTTCGGCCTGCCGACCGTGCGCGACATCCTGTCCGAACTCGAAAAACCGGGTCGTGACCCGCGCCCCGAATTCAAGACCGCAACGTTCCGTGACGGCGTCGAAAAGGTGTCCGACCTGATGCCGGGCATGCTGCTTGAAGGTGTCGTGACGAACGTCGCGGCGTTCGGCGCATTCGTGGATGTCGGCGTGCACCAGGACGGCCTCGTCCACGTGTCCGCGATGTCGACGAAGTTCATCAAGGATCCGCACGAAGTCGTGAAGGCCGGCCAGGTCGTCAAGGTCAAGGTGCTCGACGTCGACGTGAAGCGTCAGCGCATTTCGCTGACGATGCGTCTGGACGACGAAGCGGCCACACCGGGCCTGGCGCCGCGCGCCGGTCAGGATCGCGGCAATGCCGGCCGCGGCGCGGCCCGCCCCCAGCGTGCGCGCGAGCCGGAACCGGCCGGCGCGATGGCCGCGGCGTTCGCGAAGCTGAAGCGCTGAGCACGCGAAGGCTGTCGACGCACGAAAAAAAGCCCGCCGGAAGGCGGGCTTTTTCATGGCCTCGGCAAGCGCGGCCGGGCCGGCATGGGCCGCATATGCGGCCCGCGTGCCGGTCAGATTTCGATCTTGGTGCCGAGCTCGACCACGCGGTTCGCCGGGATCGAGAAGAAGTCGGTGGGCTTCGCCGCGTTCTGATGCATCCATGCGAACACGCGTTCGCGCCAGATCGACATGCCGGGCAGATGCGTCGGTACGACCGTTTCGCGCGCGAGGAAAAACGACGTGTCCATCAGTTCGAACGTCATGTCGTGGGTGCGGCCGAATTCCTCGAGCACGGCCTTCACGTCCGGCGTCTCGTTGAAGCCGTATTCGGCCTTGACGATGTACAGACCGCCGCCCGCGTCGCGCGCACTCAGGCGCTTGTCGTCGCGCACATACGGGATGTCGCGCGTGACGAACGTCAGGAAAATGGTCCGCTCGTGCAGCACCTTGTTGTGCTTCAGGTTGTGCAGCAGGCTGACGGGGACGAGCTTGTCGTTACCGGTCAGGTAGATCGCGGTGCCCGACACACGGTGCGGCGGATGCGCGAGCAGCCCCTGCAGGAACGGCTCGAGCGGGATACCGTCGGCAGCCGTACGCTCCTTGACGATGTGGCGGCCCGTGTACCAGGTCATCAGCAGGAAGAACAACAGCGCGCCGATGCCGAGCGGCAGCCAGCCGCCCTGCGCGACCTTGAGCAGGTTCGCGCCGAAAAAGCCCAGGTCGACCGCGAGGAACACCGCGATGATCGCGCCGACGAGCAGCCTGTTCCACTTCCACACCTTCACCATCACGACGGCCGCGAGCACGGTCGTGATCACCATCGTCGCCGTCACTGCGATACCGTACGCTGCGGCGAGGTTGTCGGAGCTCTTGAAGCCGATCACGATGCAGAGGATCACAAACAGCAGCAGCCAGTTCACGACCGGCACGTAGATCTGGCCGATCGCCAATTCGGACGTATGCAGCACCTTCATGCGCGGCACGTAGCCGAGCTGGATCGCCTGCGACGTCAGCGAATACGCGCCCGAAATCACAGCCTGCGAAGCAATCACGGTCGCAACCGTCGACAGCACGACGAGCGGCAGCAGCGCACATTCCGGCGCCAGCAGGAAGAACGGGTTCTCGATCGCCTTCGGGTTCTGGATCAGCAGCGCGCCCTGGCCGAAGTAATTCAGCACGAGCGACGGCATCACGAGCCCATATGCGGCGAGGCGAATCGGCTTCGCGCCGAAGTGGCCCATGTCCGCGTAGAGCGCTTCCGCGCCGGTCAGCACCAGCACGACCGAACCGAGCACGACGTAGGCCTGCAGCACATGCTCCGACATGAACGACGCCGCGTAATACGGGTTGATCGCCGCGATGATGCCCGGCACGCGCACGATGTGATACACGCCGAGCGCCGCGATCGCGATGAACCACAGCACCATGATCGGCCCGAACAGCTTGCCGACCATCGCGGTACCGTGACGCTGGATCCAGAACAGCGCGATCAGAATCACGATCGTGATCGGCATCACGAGATGGGACAGGTGCGGCGTCGCGATCTCCAGACCTTCGACCGCCGACATCACGGAAATCGCCGGCGTGATCACGGCGTCGCCGTAGAACATGCACGCGCCGAAGATCCCGAGCGCCATCAGCGCGCCCGCGACGCGGGTTTTCGAGTCGAGCGGCCGCAGCGACAGCGCCATCAGCGCGAGCACGCCGCCCTCGCCGTTGTTGTCGGCCCGCATCACGAACAGCAAATACTTGATGCCGACCACCAGGATGATCGCCCAGAACAGCAGCGAGATCACCCCGAGAATCGAACCTTCGGTGAGCGGAATGCCGTGTGCGGGGCTGAATGCCTCCTTCAGCGAATACAGCGGGCTCGTGCCGATATCGCCGAACACGACGCCGATGGCCGCTATCGCAAGCGCCCGCATCGAGTGTTGGTGCGTCGAATGCGCATGGGCTGCGTCGGTCGCCTGGATCGTGTCGTTCATATGAAGCTTAATAATCGGGTCCGGTTCGGACAAAACGAGCGCTATTCTACTCGCGCCCCCCTGAAAAACCGTCCTGCCCTGTTGCCCTGAAGCCACGTGATCCACGCCGCGCATGCAATCCCGCGCAAGCTGTGGCAGGGCTGCCATCATAGCCGGGGACGCGCCGTCTGCCTACCGCGAACACTGATTGTGGCGCCCACCGTCCCGCCGCCGCAATAAAAAACGGCGCCGCAAGCGGCGCCGTACAAGGCTTTCCTTCGATCGACCGGCCGCTTACGCGCCCGAGCCGTCGCGCTGCGCGCGACCGCGCTTGATCCACGCCTCGAGATTGTGAGGACGAACCGTGTCCCACTCTTCGAACGGCTGATGAATCCACGGATTCGTCGGCAGATACTGCGTGTGATAGTCAGGCTTGACCTTCGAGCAACCCTTGTACCAGAGCACCGCCGAGCGCACGGCCTTGACCGCCGGATAGCGCTCCTTCAGGTGCTCCTGCACGCGCGCGAGCGTAACGCCCGAATCGACGAGATCGTCGACCAGCAGCACGTTGCCCTCGAGGTTGCCACGTGTCATCGTGATGTACTGCGCGATGTCGAGCTCGCCCTGCTCGGTGCCGGCCGCTTCGCGATACGAACTCGTCGCGAGGATCGCGAGCGGGACGTCGTAGATGCGCGAAAGTTGATCGCCAACGCGCAGACCGCCGCGCGCGAGGCACAGGATCTGGTCGAACTTCCAGCCCGATGCATGCACCTGGAGCGCAAGCAGCTCGATCAGACGATGGTATTCGTCCCAGCCTACCCACAGGTTCTTGTCGTCGTTGCGCGGATCGGTCATCAAGTCTGCCGCCGTCATCGTGATTTGCTGCGTCATGCTGAGAATTACACCTTGAACGGATGGCGAAGCAGGATCGTCTCGTCGCGATCCGGCCCCGTCGAAACCATGTCCACCGGCACGCCGGCCACTTCCTGGACACGGCTCAGGTATGCCTGAGCATTCGCCGGCAGCGCGTCCCACGTCTTGATGCCGACGGTGCTTTCCTTCCAGCCGGCGAACGTTTCGTACACGGGCTCGCAGCGCGCGACGTCGGCCGCACCGCGCGGCAGGATGTCCACGTCCTTGCCGTCGATCTTGTAGCCGACGCACAGCTTGACTTCATCGAGGCCGTCGAGCACATCGAGCTTCGTCATGCACAGGCCCGACACGCCGTTGATCTGGATCGAGCGGCGCAGTGCCGCTGCGTCGAGCCAGCCGGTGCGGCGCGGACGGCCGGTGACCGAGCCGAATTCCTTGCCGACGTTCGCCAGCGTAACGCCGATCTGGTCTTGGCGTTGCGGATTGTCCGCGTCGTACAACTCGCTCGGGAACGGGCCCGAGCCGACACGCGTGCAGTACGCCTTCGTGATGCCGAGGATGTAGTTCAGCTTCTGCGGACCGACGCCGGCGCCGGCCGATGCCGCACCCGCGACGCAGTTGCTCGACGTGACGAACGGATAGGTGCCGTGGTCGATGTCAAGCAGCGTGCCTTGCGCGCCTTCGAACAGCAGGTTCTGACCGGCGTTGTTCGCGTCGTACAGGCGGCGCGACACGTCGGCCACCATCGGCTTCAGGCGATCGGCATAGCCGAGCATCGTGTCGAGCGTGGCCTGGAAATCGACGGCCGCGCCACCCAGATACTGGGTCAGCACGAAGTTGTGGAAATCGAGATTTTCGCGCAGGCGGTCGGCGAAGGTCTTCGCGTCGAACAGGTCCTGCACGCGCAGCGCGCGGCGGCCGACCTTGTCTTCGTACGCGGGGCCGATGCCGCGACCGGTCGTACCGATCTTGCCGGCGCCCTTGCGTGCTTCGCGCGCCTGGTCGATTGCGATGTGGTACGGCAGGATCAGCGTAGTGGCTTCGGAGATGAACAGGCGATCACGCACGTTCACGCCGGCCTCTTCCAGCTCGCCGATTTCCTTGAACAGTGCCTCGGGGGACAGGACGACGCCGTTACCGATGTAGCAGGCGACGCCTTCACGCATGATGCCCGACGGAATGAGGCGCAAGATGGTTTTCTTGCCGCCGATGATGAGGGTGTGGCCGGCGTTGTGACCGCCCTGGAAACGCACGACGCCCTGAGCGTGGTCCGTCAGCCAGTCGACGATCTTGCCCTTGCCTTCATCACCCCATTGCGTTCCCACGACGACGACATTGCGCCCGGGAGTCACGTTCACTGCGCTGGCAGACATGTTGATTCGTTAGCTGGTTAAAAACGTATTCTACCTATGTTCGCGGGCGATTCCGAATTTTTCCGTTTCGCTTCAACGATATGCACGTCGAACGACGGCCCGCGAACCTCTGTTTAACGGGGTTCGACCACCCATGCGCCGTTACGCTCGACAAGCGAACGGTCGCAGGCGAACTCGTCGAGCACGTGGTCATGCCCCGGCAACGCCTGGATCACGACCTCGCCCGCATCGCGCAGCGCCGCAACGGCCGCGCTCAGCGCGTCGTCCTGCGCCCACGGCGCGAGAATCGCGGTACCGCGCGCCTCGATCGGCGAAATCCGCGCAAGCTCGCGCAGGTCGAGCGAGAAGCCCGTCGCAGGGCGGGCGCGACCGTATGCCTGGCCCACGTGGTCGTAACGGCCGCCGCGCGCGATCGCGTTCGGCACGCCGTCGATGTACGCCGTGAACATCGCGCCGCTGTGGTACGCGTAGCCACGCAGGTCGGCGAGATCGATCGCCACCTCGACACCCTTCGCCTGCGCCGCGAGCTGCGCGAGATCGTCGAGCGCGCGCGTGATCTCGGGCAGCACCGGCAGGCGTGCACGTGCCTCGTCGAGCACGCTCGCGTCGCCGTACAGATGCGGCAGCGTCCGCAGCGCCGCGCGCGTATCGGCGCCGAGATCGTCGGTGAGTTCGTTAAGCAGCGGCACGTCCTTGCCCGACAGCGCGTCGTACAGCGCCTCGCCGCGCTCGGCGGCCTGCGCGTCGCGTGCGAGCAGCGCCGCGAGCACGCCCGCGTGGCACAGATCCAGACGGATCCGCGACAGCCCCGCGAGGTGCAGCGCGTCGAGCATCAGCTGCTGGATCTCGAGATCGGCTTCCAGTCCGGCATGTCCGTAGATTTCGGCGCCGATCTGGATCTGCTCGCGCGTCGCATGCAGGCCGCGCGGACGCGTATGCATCACGTGGCCCGCATAACAGAGACGCGTCACGCCCTGGCGGTTCAGCAGGTGCGCGTCGATACGCGCAACCTGCGGCGTGATGTCCGCGCGCAGGCCGAGCGTGCGGCCCGACAGCTGATCGACCAGCTTGAAGGTGCGCAGGCGCAGGTCGGCGCCGCCGCTCGTCAGCAGCGACTCGAGATATTCGAGCAGCGGCGGCATCACCATTTCGTAGCCGTACGAACGGAAGCGATCGAGCAGCCTGCGGCGCAGCTCCTCGATCTTGCGCGCTTCCGACGGCAGTACGTCGGCGATATTCTCGGGAAGTAACCAGGTCGACATCGTTACGGTCCTACGACAGGAAACAGGGCGCGACACGCGCGCCGCGAGATGAATCGGAAATCGGAAATCGGGCGGAACGAACGGCGGGTGCGCCGTCCGGATCAGGTGGCGAGCAGCAGCAGGACGAGCCCGAGCGCCATCACGATGAGCCCGCCGATCCGGATATGATGCGGCGGCCGCTCCGCTATTCTACGAAACGTGTCGCGCCAGGCGACGGGAAACACGAAGGGGAACGCCCCCTCGATGATCAGCATCAGTGCTACCGCGAGCAACAACGAGCCAGCCAAATCCATGCGAGCGACGGCGCCGCTCGACGCGGCGCCCCAAGGTCAGTGTTTGCGGGGAGCGGGTGCCGCCGGTGCGGCACCGCCCGTCGGGCTGCGCATGAAACGGAAAAACTCGCTGTCGGGGTCGACGACGATGATGTCGTTGCGCTTGAAGGTATTCCGGTAAGCCTGCAGGCTCGCGTAGAACTGGTAGAACTGCGGATCGCGGCCGAACGCATCGGCGGCGATCGACGCGGCCTTCGCGTCGCCCTCGCCCTTGATCGTCTGCGCGGACTTGTACGCATTTGCGAGCACCGCCTGCTGTTCGCGTTCCGCGTCGGCC
Organism: Burkholderia sp. BCC1638; assembly: GCF_902833195.1. NCBI lineage: Bacteria > Pseudomonadati > Pseudomonadota > Betaproteobacteria > Burkholderiales > Burkholderiaceae > Burkholderia > Burkholderia sp. BCC1638. The sequence goes on along the minus strand of NZ_CADFEC010000019.1, from coordinate 109,277 downwards.
TTGATCTGCTCGACATCGGCGGCGCCATCCGCGCGCACCCGTGCGGCCTGGTCGCGCAGCGCGGCAATCATCCGCTGATAGACGGCATCCGTCTGCGCAGCCGGCAAGTCGACGCGCGTCAACTGCACGTCGACCACGTCGACGCCGAAGCCCGACGCCTTCGCGCGCACCGCCTCGCGCGCCGCATTGGCGATGTCGCGCTGGCCGCCGAGCGCGTCGTCGAGCGCGCGCTTGCCGAACGCGTCGCCGAGTGCGCTCTTCAGCGCGCCGGCCAGACGCTCGGTGGCGGCCGCCGGATCGCCGCCCGTCGCCGTGAAATACTTCATCGGATCGCTGATCCGGTACTTGACCGCATACGCGACGAGCAGGTCGTGCTTGTCTTCGGTCGCCAGTTGCAGCGGATCCGACGACTCGAGCGATTGCAGGCGCGTGTCGATCAGCGTCGCCGTTTGCAGCGGCGGCGGCAGCTTGAAATGGATGCCGGGGCCCGCGAGTTCGGGTTGCGCGCCGTCGCGGCCCGACAGCACGGCAGTGTGGCGCGGGTCGACGGTCAGAACGGTCGACGACGCCGCGAAGGCGGCGATCACGATTGCGACGACGAGCGCAATGATTCGGTTCATGTTCTGCGCTCTCCGTTACTTCGTATCGTCTTCACGCGAGCGGCTGCGGAACGCTTCGCGCGACCGCAGCACGTCGCTGCCCGGTGCGGGCGCCGCTGCGCCCGAAGCCGCGCTCGCGGGTGCGCTCGACGCAGCGGCGGCCGGGGCCGACGCTGCGACGGGCGCGGATGCACCGGCAGGCGTCGCGGCATTCGCGGCATCTTGTCGCCCCTGCTCGACAAGCTTGTCGAGCGGCAGATACACGACGCTGTTGCCACCCTTGTTGCCGACGAACACTTTCGTCGCGTTCGAATAGATTTCCTGCATCGTCTCGAGGTACATCCGCTCGCGGATCACCGCGGGCGCCTTCGAATACTGTGCATAGACCTGCTTGAACCGGTCGGCGTCGCCCTCTGCCTCCGTGACCACGCGATCGGCATACGCCTTCGCTTCGTCGGCGAGTTTCGCGGCATTGCCCTGCGCCTTCGGCAGCAGGTCGTTCGCATAGGCCTGCGCAGCACGCTTCGCGGCCTCGCGATCTTCGCGCGCCTTCGCGACTTCGGCGTACGCGGCCTGCGTCTGCTCGGGCGCCGCGACGCTCTGCATCGTGACGGCCGTGATCTCAAGGCCCGACTGGTAGCGATCGAGATCGCGCTGGATCGCGGCGGACAATTGCTCGCGCAGTGCATCGCGATCCTGGTTCAGCATGTCGGCCGCGCTGCGCGTGCCGACGATCGCGCGCACCGCGGCCTGGGCGGCCTGCGACACACTGCGCTCCGGATCGACGCTGCGGAACAGGTAGTCGGTTGCCGAACGAATCCGATACTGGACGATGAAACGCACGTCGACGATGTCGGCGTCGCGCGTCAGCATCGCCGCTTCCTTCACGTTCGCGAGACGCACGACGTTGTTGCGGCCGATCTCGATCGAACGGACCTGCGACGTGTCGACGATCTCGTGCGACGCGAACGGATACGGTGCGCGCCAGTGCACGCCCTGGCCAACCGTGCCGGACAGCTTGCCGAACTGCAGCACGACGCCCGTCTGGCCGTCCTGCACGACAAACAGCCCGCTGCCCGCGTAGACTGCGACCAGCACGCCGATCACGATGCCGACGCCGACGCGCGCGGCCCGGCCATTGTCGGGCCGGAAGCCGTTGCCGCCCTTGCCGCCGAACAGGCCGCTCAGACGCCGGTTGAAGTTGCGCCACATCTCGTCGAGATCGGGCGGACCGTCACCGTCGCCACCGGGCGGACGCTTCGATTCATTCGCACGCGGACGGGATCCGTCGTTGCCCTTGCCGTCGCCGCGCCCCCAGCGGGGATCGTTGATCGACAGCAAGGCGCGCATCCGCCGCCAGGTACTCCGCTCGTTGTATTCGTTCACCAGAGTTTGTTCACCAGATTAGACGCCGGCGAACCGGCCGGGACCGGTTAGCGCCCGTGTTCGGAAATCGTGTGGTCTTCGTGTGGTTCAGCGGGTGCGCCGTCGAGCGCGCCGTTGGGTAACGTCGCGCCGGAAAGGTGTTCCGCGGAGGCGATCTCGGCGATGGCGGCACGCAACGCATCAAGACCCTGACCGGTGCGTGCGCTCAAAAAGACGCGCGAAATATTACCATACTCGTCCCGCTCGACCGCGTCGCCGCGGGCCGCCAGTTCGGGCACGGCGTCGATCTTGTTGAACACCAGCACCTGTCGGATCGTGTCCGCACCGATCTCGTGCAGCACGCCGTTCACCTGCTCGATCTGTTCGAGCCGCACCGCGCTCGACGCGTCGACGACGTGCAGCAGCAGATCCGCATGAATCGTTTCCTCGAGGGTCGCGCGAAACGCGGCAACCAACTGGTGAGGCAATTCGCGAATGAACCCGACCGTATCGGATACGACAATTTGACCCGCCTCGTCGCCGAGATACACGCGCCGCGACGTCGTATCGAGCGTGGCGAACAGCTGGTCGGCCGCGTAGGCTTGCGCTTTCGTCAGCGCATTGAACAGCGTCGACTTGCCCGCGTTCGTATAGCCGACGAGCGACACCGACATCGTGCCGCTGCGCGCGCGCTGACGACGCTGCGTGCTGTGCTGTCGGCGCAGCCGGTCGAGCCGCGACTTCAGCATCTTGATGCGCTCGCCGATCAACCGGCGGTCGGTTTCGAGCTGGGTTTCCCCGGGGCCGCGCAGGCCAATACCGCCCTTTTGCCGCTCCAGGTGGGTCCACGCGCGAATCAGGCGGGTCGACAGGTATTGCAGCTGCGCGAGTTCGACCTGCAGCTTGCCTTCATGACTGCGGGCACGCTGCGCGAAGATATCGAGGATGAGGCTCGTGCGATCGACCACCCGCCTGTTAAGCGCCTGCTCCAGATTGCGTTGCTGGGCCGGTGCCAGTGCGTGGTTGAAGATGACGATTTCGACGTTGTGCGCGTCGCAGGCAAGCCGCAATTCTTCGGCTTTGCCGCTGCCGATGAACATCTTGGCATCGGGACTGGCGCGACGACCCGTGAGGGTGACGGCGGGACGGGCCCCCGCACTGGAGGCGAGAAGACTGAGTTCTTCGAGGCTGGCTTCGAAATCGGTCTTGCCGAAGTCGATGCCGACGAGCGCTGCGTTGATCAAATTATCGGGTGTCAAGATAAGGCGGCTGGCATCGGTCGCTCGCGGCGACCGGACGCCGGCCGCTGCGATGGGTTAGGACGAGGCTTCCGCGTCCGGGTGGAAATTCACCGGGCGCGCCGGCACGACCGTCGAGATGGCGTGCTTGTAGACCATCTGGGTCACCGTATTACGGAGCAACACGACGTACTGGTCGAACGATTCAATGTTCCCTTGCAGCTTGATGCCGTTGACGAGATAGATCGAAACGGGAACGTGCTCTTTGCGCAGTGCGTTCAAAAACGGGTCTTGTAACAATTGCCCTTTGTTGCTCATGGCGTACTCCATCTTTTTTTGCAGGTTGATCTGGATTGGCGACGAAGAAAAAGAGATCCGGCGCCAATCGCTACACTATAGCCGATTTTGCATGCCCCGCCCGGGCGTAGGCCATGCGGCCTATCCCTTGCAGGACATGCTTCAGCCCTTGTCCGCGTACGGGTTGTTCGACGAACGGAACTCTATGCGCAATGGAGTCCCGGTCAGTGAGAAAGTTTCGCGGAATCGGTTTTCGAGGTAACGCTTGTAGGTTTCCGTCACGGCGTCGAGCGCGTTGCCGTGGATGACGATCAGCGGCGGATTCTGGCCGCCCTGGTGCGCGTAGCGCAGCTTCGGACGCACCGGACCGCGACGTCGCGGCTGCTGGAACTCGACCGCCTCGATCAGCGCGCGCGTGAGCTTCGGCGTCGGCAGTTTCGCCATCGCCGCCGCGTACGCGTCGTCGACCGAGCGCATCAGCGCGCCGATGCCGGTCTTCTTCGTGGCCGAAATGTAGTGCGATTTCGCGAAGTCGAGGAATTTCAGCTTGCGGGTCAAATCCGCTTTCGCGCGATCGCGTGCGTGATCGTCGAGACCGTCCCACTTGTTGACGCCGATCACCAGCGCGCGGCCCTGTTCGACGACGAAGCCGGCGATGTGCGCGTCCTGGTCGGAAATGTCCTGCTGCGCATCCAGCAGAAGAATGACGACGTTCGCGTCCGAGATCGATTGCAGCGTCTTCACGACCGAGAATTTCTCGATCGCCTCGAACACCTTGCCGCGGCGTCGCAGGCCCGCTGTGTCGATCAACGTATATTTCTTGCCGTTGCGTTCGAAGTCGACGTAGATCGAATCGCGCGTCGTGCCCGGCATGTCGAACGCGATCACGCGGTCCTCGCCGATCAGCGCGTTCACGAGCGTCGACTTGCCGACGTTCGGCCGGCCGACGATCGCGATCTTGATGCCGCGCGACGGATCGTCCTCGTCCGCTTCCTCGGGCTGGCCCGCGTATGCGACTTCCAGCGCCTCGTTGATCATGTCGGTCACGCCGTCGCCGTGCGCGGCCGAGATCGCGCGCGGATCGCCGAGCCCGAGCTCGTAGAAGTCCGTCGCGACCGCCGTGTACTTCATCCCCTCGGCCTTGTTGACGACCAGGAAGATCGGCCGGCCGGTCTTGCGCAGGTAGTCGGCGATCGACTTGTCCTGCGGCGCGAGGCCGTTACGGCCGTCGACGATGAACACGACGACGTCGGCTTCCTCGACGGCCTGCCGCGTCTGACGTGCCATCTCGTGCAGGATGCCGTCCTTCGCGACGGGCTCGAAGCCGCCGGTATCGACGACCAGATACGGCCGTGCGCCGACCCGCCCTTCGCCATAATGGCGATCGCGCGTCAGGCCCGGCAAGTCGGCGACCAGCGCATCGCGCGAACGCGTGAGCCGGTTGAACAGCGTGGATTTCCCCACATTGGGGCGCCCAACGAGGGCAATGACCGGTTTCATCTGTGTTTTCTACGGTGATGCGCAGCAGCGGGAGGCCCGCTGCTGCGGGCGGCTGCGCTGAATGAAAATATCACGAATTCGCGCCGCGCCGGATGCGCGCGCCGGGCGCGCGTTGCGCGCCGTCGTCTTTCGTTTCGAACTGCCTTTCAAATACCGAGCGGCCGGGGACACCGGCCGCCTTCATGTCGCGCGACCGCGGCGCGCGGGACGAGCCCGCCGCGCCGCGTTCGCGCCTGTTACGTGCGCGTCAGCGCGGACGGAACCCGTACAGGCCGCCGTCCTTCGTCTGCACGACGAGCGTATTGCCCGCCAGGACCGGCGCCGCGGTAATCGCGCTGCCGTCGGTCTTCATTCGGGCGATGAAACTGCCGTCCTCGCGCGACAGGAAGTGCACGAAGCCCTGGTAGTCGCCCACCACGACCGCATGACCAAGCAGGTAGGGCACGCCGACGTCGCGGCTCTTCAGCTTGTCGTTACGCCAGAGCTGATTGCCGCTCGCCGCGTCGTAAGCCGTCACGACCGACCAGTCGTCGCCGCCGGCGACGACCGAATCATCCTGCGCGAGACCGCTGCGGCTCGAGAACGCCTTTTCCCACAGCGGACGGCCCGAGTTCGCGTCGAAGCAGCCGAGCTGGCCCTGGAACGTGACCGCGCACGCTTCGGCACCCACGAGCGTCGGCGGACCGCTGACGTCGTTGATGCGCTCCACTTCGGTCACACCCTTCGGGAACGACACGGGCGTCTGCCAGAACGGCTCGCCCGTCTGCAGGTTAATCGCGACGAGACCGCCGCCGGGGAAGCCCGCCAGCACGGCCGCATCGCCCGCGAACGTCATGCCGGCCGACACGCGCAGGTTCAGCGGCACCGCGCGGTTGCGGTAGTTCCACTTCTGTTCGCCCGTCTGCGCGTTGAACGCGATCACTTGGCCGTCGATCGTGCGCACGATCACGAGACCGTTGCCGACCAGCGGCGGCGAGAAGATCTCGCCCTGCACGCTCGTCTTCCACAGCTGCTTGCCGTCGGGGCCCAGCACGAACACGCCGCCCTTCAACGCACCAACCGCGGTCAGGTTGCCATCACTGCCGACCCCGGCCGACAGGTCCGAACCGACCTTCGCGCGCCACAGCGTCTGGCCCGTCTTCGCGTCGATCTTCTCGACCGAACCGTTCTCGCCCGCCGCGTAGACGGCGTCGCCAACGGCCACCGGCGAGAACAGATAGCGCCCGCCCTTGCCGACGCTCGCCTTCCAGACCTGTTGCACGTCCATGACGGGCTTGAACTCGGTGAGCGGCGTCGGCACGCGGCGCGCGTCCTTCGACGACGAGCAGGCCGCCAATGCCAGGACAGCCGCCGCGCAGGCTACGGGCACAGCGTAACGTTTCAGCAAATTCATCGGTTAGCGAAGCAGAGTTAAGAGGTTGAGGGGGCCGGGATCAGCCGCCGAGCGCATCTAGCTTGAACTGCACGAGCTGACGCGCGGACTGGTCGTCCTGCGACAGGCCGGCGAGCGCGAGCTTGTACGCGGCGCGCGCATCGTCGGTCTTGCCTTGCGCCGCAAGCAGATCGCCACGGCGATCGGCCACGAGGCCCTTGAATGCATCGACCGGTGTGCCGGACAGCAGCGCGAGGCCCGCATCGTACGCCTTCTCGTCGAGCAGCAGCGATGCGAGACGCAGTTTCGCGATCTGCTTGTACTCGTCGTCCTTGGCGTGATCGACGGCCCATTGCAGCTGCGCCTTCGCGCCTGCGGCGTCGCCGGCCGCGTACAACGTCTTCGCCGCCGACAGTGCGGTCATCTGCGCATACGGCGTGCTGCCGAACTTGCTTTCCATGTCGGCGGCCGCGCGGGCCATCGTCGCCTTGTCATTCGCGGCGGCGGCCTTCTGCACCTGCTCGTACAACCCGGAAGCCTCGGCGGCCTGACGGCGCTGCCAGTAATTCCAGCCGTTGAAACCGGCCGCGACGACCAGCGCCGCGAGCACGATCCACGTGGTGAGGTTGCCCCAGCGGGCCCACCACGCCTTGAGACTTTCAATCGATTCTTGTTCGTCGTGATAACTCATCGGCGAGCGATTCCTTCCTTTTCAGGCTTTTCTTGTCGAGCGAATGCCAGCGCGATCAGTCGTCGCCGTCTTCGGCGGATGCAACCATCGCATTGATTAGGAATTCGGTCAAGCTTTCGACCGGTACGGTCTGCTGAACGTTCTTTTCCCCGTCCTCGCCCGCACCGCGCAACGCTTTCACGCCGACCGTGCCGTTCGCGACCTCTTCTTCGCCGAAGATCACCGCGAACGCGGCACCGCTCGCATCGGCCCGCTTCATCTGCGACTTGAAGCTTGCCGGGCCGCCATCGGCGCTGCAGTGGAAAATCACGTCGAGGCCCGTATCGCGCAGACGCTCGGCCGCGATGAACGCCTGTTCGCGCGCCGTCTCGCCCTGGTGCACCATGTACACGTCGACACCCTCCTGCTCGGGCGCGAGATCCTCTTCCTTCAGCAGCTCGAGAATGCGCTCGATGCCCATCGCCCAGCCGCACGCGGCGGTCGGCTTGCCGCCGAGCTGCTCGATCAGCGGATCGTAGCGGCCGCCGGCCGCGACCGTGCCCTGCGCACCGAGCTTGTCGGTCACCCACTCGAACACGGTCAGATTGTAGTAGTCGAGGCCGCGCACGAGACGCGGGTTGATCTTGAACGGGATGTTGTTCGCGAGCAGCAGGCGCTGCAGCCCTTCGAAGTGGGCACGCGACTCGTCGCCCAGGAAGTCGATCAGCTTCGGCGCGTTCTGCGCGATTTCCTGCAGCGCGGGGTTCTTCGTGTCGAGCACGCGCAACGGGTTCGTATACAGGCGACGCTTCGCGTCCTCGTCCAGGACATCGGCGAACTGCTCGAGATACTTGATCAGTTCGACGCGGTGCGCGGCACGCTCTTCGGCGAGGCCGAGCGAATTGATCTCGAGCTTGATGCCGGTCAGGCCGAGGTCGTCCCACAGGCGCTGGCACATCATGATGATCTCGGCATCTGCATCCGGGCCAGCGAAGCCGAGCGCCTCGACGCCGACCTGGTGGAACTGGCGGTAGCGGCCGCGCTGCGGACGCTCGTGACGGAACATCGGGCCGATGTACCACAGGCGCTTCGGGCCGTCATACAGCATGTTGTGCTCGATCGACGCGCGCACGACGGCCGCGGTGTTTTCCGGGCGCATCGTCAGGTTCTCGCCGTTCAGCGCGTCGGTGAAGCTGTACATCTCCTTCTCGACGATGTCCGTGACTTCGCCGATGCCGCGCGTGAAGAGCTGCGTATGTTCGACGATCGGCGTGCGGATGTTCTGATAGCCGTACGCGCGCAGCAGCGATTTCACGGTAGCTTCGAAGAACTCCCAGAGGCCGGCATCCTGCGGGAGGATGTCGTTCATGCCCTTGACGCCGGTGAGCTTCTCGATCTTGCGTTTCTGTTCAGTCATCGTTCGTGTGTGTGGACGAATTTAGTTCAGGGCCTCGGTGCGGCCGTAATTGCGTGCGACATAGTCGCTGACGATCTGCTGGAATTCCTCGGCGATCCGCTCACCGCGCAGCGTCTTGACCTTCTCGCCGTCGATGAAGACGGGCGCGGCCGGGTTTTCGCCCGAACCCGGCAGGCTGATGCCGATGTTCGCGTGCTTCGACTCGCCCGGGCCGTTGACGATGCAGCCCATCACCGCGACGTTCATCTTCTCGACACCCGGATATTCCTTGCGCCAGACCGGCATCTGCTCGCGCAGATAGGTCTGGATCTGCATCGCGAGTTCCTGGAACAGCGTGCTCGTCGTGCGGCCGCAGCCCGGGCACGCGATCACCATCGGCGCGAACGAGCGCAGGCCCATCGTCTGCAGGATTTCCTGGCCGACGATCACTTCGCCCGTGCGCGACGCGCCCGGCTCCGGCGTCAGCGAAATGCGGATCGTGTCGCCGATCCCTTCCTGCAGCAGCACGCCGAGCGCGGCCGTCGAAGCGACGATGCCCTTCGAGCCCATGCCGGCTTCGGTCAGACCGAGGTGCAGCGCGAAGCCGCAGCGGCGGCCGAGCTCACGGTACACGGCGATCAGGTCCTGCACGCCGCTGACCTTGCACGACAGCACGATGCGGTCGCGGCCGAGACCCAGCTCGACCGCGCGCTCGGCCGAGCCGATCGCCGACTGGATCAGCGCTTCGTACATCACGCTCTGCGCATCCCATGGCTGCGAACGCGCACCGTTCTCGTCCATCATGCGCGCGAGCAGATCCTGGTCGAGGCTGCCCCAGTTCACGCCGATCCGCACCGGCTTGTCGTACTTCGCCGCGGCTTCGATCATCTGCGCGAACTGCGTGTCGCGCTTCGCGCCCTGACCGACGTTACCCGGGTTGATCCGGTACTTCGACAGCGACTCCGCGCAGCCCGGATAGTCGCGCAGCAGCAGGTGGCCGTTGTAGTGGAAATCCCCGACGAGCGGGACGGTCACACCCATCCGGTCGAGCTGTTCGCGAATCGCCGGCACGGCGGCCGCGGCCTCCGGCGTATTGACCGTGATGCGCACCAGTTCGGAGCCCGCGTTCGCAAGCTCCTTGATCTGGATCGCCGTGCCGATTGCGTCGGCCGTGTCGGTATTCGTCATCGACTGCACGCGCACCGGCGCATCGCCGCCGATCGTCACGAGCTGCCCGCCCCAACGAACATCCACCGCATGCGACACGCGACGCGGCTGATGCCCGCCGAACACCGGCTCGGTTGAACAAATCTGACTGCTGCGTGGGGATTGAGCTTCGGATTGCATCGATAGATCCATTTACGCGGAATGCGCCGCGAGGCGGCGCATGAATTGAAAAAGCGCCGTGCCCTTGCGGCCTGTCCAGGACAGACCTGCGTCACGGCGCTTGACGTCAGGGCAGCGTGAACCGCGCCACGTTACCCCGCGCTGCCGAATATTTCGCCGGATCGACAGGTTTTCCGTCGAACGCGACCGTATCAAGACCTGCCTTGTTGCCGATCGTCACCTTGAACGGCCCGTCGCCGGCAACCTGCTTCGTCTCGCCGGCCCGCACCAGCGCCGAGAACAGCTCCTTGCCGCTCTTGTCACGCACGCTGAACCAGCAATCCTGCTTGACCTTCAGTTCGACCATCGACTGGCCTGCCGCCACCACGACGCTCGCGGGCTGCACCGGCACGGCCGCGCTGCTCGCCGCTGCCGTCGCGACGATCGGTTGCGACGCAGGCACGACGGCCGTCGGCGCTGAAGCAACCGGAGCAGCCGACGCAACGACCTGCGGTGCCGCGGTGGATGCTGCAACCTGGGCCGGGACGTCGTTGCCGACTGCCGCCGGCGCGCTCGCCGCCGACGCATGTTCGGTGTCGCCGCCGCCCTTGAAGCGCGCGAGCCAGCTCGACGAATCGCCGCCAGTGTGCCACATGAGCACCGCGATCACCGCGACGACAACGATCGCCGTTCCCCACAGCCACGGATGATGGCGCGAAGAGCCGCCGAGCGGAATCGACACGCGACCACGCGGCAGATCCGTCCCCGACGACGCAGGCATCGACAGATCGACCTCCGGCACGCCCCGCTCGCGGCGCAATGCCTGTGCAAACGGCTCGGGATCGACGCCAAGCATTTTCGCGTAGCTGCGCACGACGCCGAGCGCGAACGTCACGCCGGGCAAATGGCTGATGTCGCCTGCCTCGAGCGCACGCAGCTTCTGCGGGGCGACCTTGAGCCGCGCCGACACGTCATCGACCGTCCAACCCTTGGCTTCCCGGAGCTGCGCCAGCCGGCTGCCGACGGCTGCCAGCGTTTCAAGCCCTGCCTGCGCCGGCTTCGCGGCATTCGTCTCTGCGCCGTTTGTCGGCTGCGGCTCACTCATCCTTGTCCTCGCGTCGATTCTTCTTCACTGGCGGGCGCCGCCGGCCCCCGCAACCGTCCATATCATGCGCGGCGCCGAGGCGCCGCGACCGATCGCTATTCGCGTGTTGTACCGCCAAAAAGGTTCGGGCATCCCCGTCAAACCGCCCGAACTTCGATGATTTTTGCTGCTGCGCCCGTTCGCTCCGCGAGTCGCGTGCGATCCTTCACGGCGCCGGCCAGCTGGCCGCACGCGGCGTCAATGTCGTCGCCGCGCGTCTTGCGCACGGTCGTGACGACACCCGCGTCGATGAGGACCTGTGCGAAACGCTTGATCTGCTCCGGCTTCGAGCGGATGAGGCCCGATTCCGGAAACGGATTGAACGGGATCAGATTGAACTTGCAGGGCACGTCGCGCGTGACGGCCAGCAGTTCGCGCGCATGCGCTTCGGTGTCGTTGACGCCGTCGAGCATGCAGTATTCGAAAGTAATGAAGTCGCGTGGCGCAACTTTCAGATAACGCTGGCACGCGGCCATCAGCTCGCGAAGCGGATGCTTCTTGTTGAGCGGCACCAGCTCGTCGCGCAGCGCGTCGTTCGGCGCGTGCAGCGAAACGGCGAGCGCGACCGGCAGTTCGGCGCCGAGGCGGTCCATCATCGGCACCACGCCGGACGTCGACAACGTGACGCGGCGGCGCGACAGGCCGTAAGCGTTGTCGTCGAGCATCAGCCGCATCGCGGGCACGACCGCGCTGTAGTTCAGCAGCGGCTCGCCCATGCCCATCATCACCACGTTGGTGACGACCCGTTCGGCCTTGCCGTTCGAACCGGGCGCGCGACCAAGCGACGCACGCAATGCAAATTCGGCCATCCGGAGCTGGCCGATGATTTCGGCTGTCGACAGATTGCGGGAGAAACCCTGCTTGCCCGTCGAGCAGAAGCGGCAGTTGACCGCACACCCGGCCTGCGACGACACACACAGCGTGCCGCGCGTCTCTTCCGGGATGAAAACGGTTTCGACCGCATTGCCGTTTCCGACGTCGATCAGCCACTTGCGCGTGCCGTCGGTGGAAACGTGATCGCTGACGATATCGGGCATCACAATCGACGCGCGGCCCTTGAGCTTTTCTCTCAGGGACTTCGCGAGGTCGGTCATGCCGTCGAAATCGCCGGCGTTGTACTGATGGATCCAGCGCTGCAACTGCTTGGCGCGGAACGGCTTCTCGCCGAGGCTGCCGCAGTACGCGACAAGACCCTCGGCATCGAAGTCGAGAAGATTGACGGAAGTTTCGCTCGTCATGATGTGCTGCCTTGCCGCGTGCGCTGAATCCTGCCTACTTATTGCCAGCCAGGGCTTAGCGCGAGTAGACGTTCATTTCCGGGAAGAAGAACGCGATTTCGACCGCAGCCGTTTCGGCAGCGTCCGAGCCGTGCACGGCGTTCGCGTCGATGCTGTCGGCGAAGTCGGCGCGGATCGTGCCCTTTTCCGCCTTCTTCGGATCCGTCGCGCCCATCAGGTCGCGGTTCTTCAGGATCGCGCCTTCACCTTCCAGAACCTGGATCATCACCGGGCCCGAGATCATGAAATCGACGAGATCCTTGAAGAACGGACGTGCTGCGTGAACTGCGTAGAACTTCTCTGCGTCCGCACGCGACAGGTGTGCCATGCGCGATGCGACGATCTTCAGGCCGGCGCCTTCGAAACGGCTGTAGATCTGGCCGATCACGTTCTTTGCCACCGCATCCGGCTTGATGATCGACAGGGTGCGCTCGATTGCCATAAAAACTCCAAGAAATTAAGAAGTTACAGGTTCAAATGAATCCGCTATTGTAGCACGATCCCGTGTATCATTGCGATTGAACCCTTACACGAGTGAAAGGTTCAGAATCCATATGTTTTTGCGCCGCCCGGCCATTGAAACCTCGCGGCGCGGAACGTATCTTAGCCATAGCTGCTCCGGTTTGCTGCGCCGCACACCGCGTGCGCCGAACCGGCCCGGGACGCCCACGCGTTCAATGTTAGGAGAAACCATGAACGACTATCCGTACAATTTCGGCCGCGGCGGCTCCGTCAGCACCGCGGAGGTTCGCAATCGCGTGCTGCGGAACACATACTGGCTGCTCGCGCTGTCGATGGTGCCGACGGTGCTGGGCGCATGGGTCGGCGTCGCGACGGGCTTCTCGCTGTTCGCGGCCACGAGCCCGATGATGAGCCTGCTCGCGTTCTTCGCGATCGCGTTCGGCTTCATGTTCGCGATCGAGCGGACGAAAAACAGCGCGGCCGGCGTGTTCGTGCTGCTCGGCTTCACGTTCTTCATGGGCCTGATGCTGTCGCGCCTGCTGAGCTTCATCCTCGGCTTCTCGAACGGCCCGTCGCTGATCATGCTCGCGTTCGGCGGCACCGGCATCATCTTCGCCGCGATGGCGACGATCGCCACGGTCAGCAAGCGTGACTTCTCGGGGCTCGGCAAGTGGCTGTTCATGGGCGTGATCGTGATCCTGCTTGCCTCGGTCGCGAACATCTTCCTGCAACTGCCGGCGCTGATGCTCACCGTGTCCGTGCTCGCGATCGCGATCTTCTCGGCCTACATGCTGTTCGACGTCCAGCGCGTCGTGAACGGTGGCGAGACGAACTACATCTCGGCTACGCTTGCGATCTACCTCGATCTGTACAACGTGTTCACGAACCTGCTCGCGCTGCTGGGCATCTTCGGCGGCAACCGCAACTGACGGTCGCTGTACACCATAAAAAAACCGGCCCTCGAGGCCGGTTTTTTACGTCCGCCGCCCGCCCGCTCAATCGCGCTCGAACAACGCGATCGATTCGACGTGCGACGTATTCGGGAACATGTTCACGACCCCGGCACCCTTCAGCCGATAGCCGGCCTCGTGCACGAGCAGGCCCGCGTCGCGCGCGAGCGTCGACGGGTTGCACGACACGTAGACGATGCGCTTCGGCAGCGGGCCTTCGCCGCTCTGCGCGATTTCGGCCAGCGCCTTCGACACCGCGAGAGCGCCTTCGCGCGGCGGATCGATCAGGAACTTGTCGAACGCGCCGAGCGCACGGAGGTCGTCGCCCGTGACCTCGAACAGGTTCCGGCACGCGAACGTCGTGTGGCCGTCGACACCGTTCTCGCGCGCATTCGCCAGCGCACGCGTCGTCAGCGTCTCGCTGCCTTCGATGCCCATCACCTCGCGCGACAGCCGCGCCAGCGGCAGCGTGAAGTTGCCGATCCCGCAGAACAGGTCGAGCACGCGATCGTCGCGCGACGGCGCAAGCAGGCGCAGTGCGCGGCCCACCAGCACGCGGTTGATCTGATGGTTGACCTGCGTGAAGTCGGTCGGCTTGAACGGCATGCGGATACCGAACTCCGGCAGCGTGTAGTCGAGCGGCACGTCGAGCGGATAGAACGGCGTGACCGTGTCCGGGCCCTTCGGCTGAAGCCAGAACTGCACCTTGTGCTCATCCGCGAACGCGCGCAGCAGCGCTTCGTCATCCGCATTGATCGGCTCCAGCACGCGCAGCACCAGCGCCGTGACTTGCGAACCGACCGCGAGCTCGATCTGCGGCATCCGGTCACGGATCGACAGTCCCTCCACCAGCCGACGCAGCGGCACGAGCATCGCCGACACGTGCGGCGGCAACACTTCGCAACTCGTCATGTCGGCGACATAGCTGCTCTTCTTTTCATGGAATCCAACCAGCACGCCGCCCTTCTTCGCGACGTTGCGCACGGTCAGGCGCGCACGGTAGCGGTAGCCCCACGACGGACCGTGGATCGGCGCGAACACCGTCTCGGCGCGCAGCTTCGACAGGTGCCACAGGTTGTCCTCGAGCACGCGCTGCTTGATCGCCACCTGCGCACGCATGTCGAGGTGCTGCATCGAGCAGCCGCCGCAGGTGCCGAAGAATTTGCACTTCGGCTGCGTGCGCAGCACGCTCGGGCGCAGAATATCGACAACGGTCGCCTGCTCGTAGCTCGGCTTGCGACGATAGCTCGAATAGGTCACGCGCTCGCCGGGCAACGCGCCCTCGACGAAGATGACCTTGCCCGGCGAGCCGTCTTCGGTCGTCGTGCGGCCGACACCGCGCGCTTCCATGTCGAGCGATTCGATCTCGAGAACCGGGGCAGGCCCGGGCGCGACGGGCGCATTTTTCGATTTGCGCGCAGAAGTGGGGACGGCTTCGGACACCAGCTTTTCCTGACAAAACGTTGAAGAAGGCGAGATTGTAGACGACGAAAGCCCGCATCGCCTGCTTTCGTGGCGCAAGCGTCGAGATGGATGCGTCTACCGCGCCGCGTCATGCAGGAACGGTCTGCCGGCGGCCCGCATGCGCCGCGTCTCGCCCCAGGCCACGAGCGGCACAGGTTCTGCGCGCGGAAGACTCAGGAGACTCGACCATGCGACTGATCGACTGGAACGTTCAATGGGGTCGGGACGCGGACGGCGTCGTCGACCTCCCCCGCACCATCGCCGCCGCCCGCGGGCTCGTCGACTTCGACGTGTTCTGTCTGCAGGAAGTGACGCGCGGCTTCGGCGCCCTGCCCGGCCGGCCAGGCCCCGACCAGTTCGCCGAGCTGGCGGCGTTGCTGCCCGGCTATACGATCGTCGACGCGATCGGCGCCGACTTGCCGGCGCTCGAACCCGGCGCGCCGCGCCGCCAGTTCGGCAATGCGATCGCGTCCCGGCTACCCGTCCGGCGCGTGCTGCGCCACCTGCTGCCGTGGCCGGCCGACGCGGGCGCGCCGTCAATGCCGCGTGTCGCGCTGGACGTCGAGCTGGTGACCCGGTCGGGCCCGCTGCGGGTCGTCACGACGCACCTCGAATTCTATTCGGCACGCCAGCGACTCACGCAGGTCGATGCGTTGCGTGATAGGCATCGCGAGGCCTGCGGCCACGCGGACCGGCCCGCGCCGGCAGAAAATGCGACGGGGCCGTTCAGCGCGACCGGCCAGCCGCGCGACGCGATCATCTGCGGCGATTTCAACAGCGCGTTCGACAGCGATGCGTACCGGCGCATGCTGGCGCCGATCGCCGACGCGCCGCCGTTCGTCGATGCGTGGATTGCCCGCCACCCGGGCTGCACGCCGCCACCGACTGCCGGCGTCTATGACACGGCACAATGGTCGGAAGGACCGCTCGCATGTGATTTCGTGTTCGTGACCGATACGCTGCTGCCACGCGTCACGCGCTGCGAGATCAACGGTGACCTGCGCGCGTCGGATCATCAACCGGTCGTGCTCGAACTCGATTGATCGCTGCCGCGGCGCGAGCCGCCCGCATCACACGTCGAAACCGGCTAGGTATTCGGTCCAATGCGACGCGGGCTCCTGTGCCAGCGCGTTCTTCACGAGCAGGATCTCGTCAGCATATTCGCTCGGCGTCAGGCCGCCGCGCATCAGCTGGAACCGGCAATACAGCAGGTAAGTATTGACGACGTCGGTTTCGCAATAGTTGCGGATTTCCTCGATCCGGCCGTCCTGGAACGCGGGCCACACTTGGCTGCCGTCCATCCCGAGCTTGCCCGGAAAACCGCACAGCTTCGCGAGCGCGTCGAGCGGCGCGTTCGCGCGCGCCTGATACATCGCGAGCACGTCCATCAGATCGGTGTGTCGCGAGTGATAGCGCGAGATGTAGTTGTTCCACTTGAAGTCGCGGTCATCCTCGCCCAGATCCCAGTAGCGCGTCGCGGGGATCCCGTGCACGAGCGCACGGTAATGGAGCACCGGCAGATCGAAGCCGCCGCCGTTCCACGACACGAGCTGCGGCGTGTATTTCTCGATCACGCGGTAGAACGACTGGACCAGCGTCGCCTCGTTGTCCTGGGGCGTGCCCAGCGAGCGCACGCGAAAACCGTTGTTGTCGCGGAACACGCAGGAAATCGCCGCGATGCGCTGCAGGTGATGCGGCAGGAAATCGCTGCCGGTCTTCTCGCGACGCGCGGCGAATGCATGTTCGGCCACCGCGGCATCGTCGAGCGTCGCGGGCAGGTCTTCCAGACGGCGAATGCCGTCGACATCGGGAATGGTCTCGATGTCAAAAACGAGAATCGGAGTCATCGGTTACAGAACGGCGTCCTTGCGCACGCCGTTGGAGGCAAAGAACCGCTTGAGGCGCACCAGCGCTTCCTGCTGGATCTGCCGCACGCGCTCGCGCGTGAGCCCCATCTCGTCGGCCAGCTCCTCGAGCGTGGCCGGTTCGATGTGGTTCAGGCCGAAGCGGCGCTCGATCACGTGCCGATGCTTGTCGGACAGCCGCGACAGCCACGCACGCGTCAGCGTCTCGAGTTCGCGGTGCTGCACCTCGGCGTCGGGCGACTGGCTCTGGTCGTCGGGCAGCAGGTCGAGCAGGCTGCTCGCGGGATCGAGATCGAGCGGTGCGTCGAGCGACGCGGTGTGCTCGTTGAGCGCGAGGATGTCGGTGACTTCCTCGGCGGTCTTGCCGGTGAGATAGGCGATGTCGTCGATGCTGGCTTCGCGGCGCTCGGCCGCCTCGCCCGTCGACATCGAATTCTTTTCGAGGTGGCGTTTCGCACGGAGCACCTGGTTCAGTTCGCGGATCACGTGCACGGGCAGGCGCACGGTGCGAGCCTGGTTCATGATCGCACGTTCGATGCTCTGGCGGATCCACCACGTCGCGTAGGTCGAGAAACGAAAGCCGCGCGTCGGGTCGAATTTCTCGATCGCGTGCATCAGGCCGAGGTTGCCTTCCTCGATCAGGTCGAGCAACGGCACGCCGCGGTTCAGGTAACCCTTCGCGATGCTGACGACGAGACGCAGGTTGCGCTCGATCATCACCTGCCGGGCCTCGAATTCGCCAGCCTTCGCAAGACGCGAATAGCGCTGCTCCTCCTCGACGGTCAGGAGCGGCTTCACGCTGATGCGATTCAGGTAATGCTGGATCGTGTCGGCCGTGAGTTCGGCCTGCAGCAATGCGCGGAAATCGTCGACGTCGGGCGCGGCTTCCGCACGGCCTTCGCGCTCGTCGTCGCCGTCCGCTTCGGCGTCGCGCGCCTCGAGATCACGTTCGTTTTCCGCGACGTCGTCTTCGTCGTCCGTCGAAGCGCCAGCTCGCTCCGCCGATGCTTGCGTGGCACGACTGATCTTCTCAGACTCGGCTTGCGGCTCGTGGCGCTTCAATTTCGGCATGGTCGTCTCGGTTATTGAGGCGGCAAATACTTCAGCGGATCGACAGGTTTACCCTGCCGGCGAACCTCGAAATGCAGCATCACGCGGTCGGCATCGCTGTTACCCATCTCGGCGATCTTTTGCCCCTTCGTCACCGCGTCCCCCTCTTTTACCATCAAAGCGCGATTGTGTGCATACGCTGTGAGGTAAGTTGCATCGTGCTTGATGATAATGAGGTTGCCGTAACCACGCAGGCCGTTGCCCGAGTAGACGACGCGGCCGTCGGCCGCGGCCTTCACGGCCTCGCCAGACGTGCCGCCGATATTGACGCCCTTGTTCTTCGCGTCGTCGAAACCGTTCAGCACCGGGCCGCGCACGGGCCATGCAAACGTCACGGGGCCGCTGGGCGCTGCGGCCGTATCGCTCGATGCGGCGGCAGCCGGCGGCGTGCTCGCGGACGACGAGCCCGCGGCCGGCGTCGCGGGACCGCTGCTGAGCGGTGCGGTCGCGACGGCAGCGCCGGCGATCGGCGCGGCAGCCGGCGAGCCGGCAACCGCGGCACCGCCCGGCGGCGCGACGCGCAGCAATTGGTCGACTTCGATCTGGTTCGGGTTCGCCAGGTTGTTCCACGTGGCGATGTCGCGATAATTCTGCCCGTTTTCGAGTGCGATCCGGTACAGCGTATCGCCCGGTTTCACACGGTAGAAGCCGGGCGGCGGCGGGCCGAGCGGCACCGCCGGCTGCGCGGCGGCGGCCGTGCCGAGCGTTCCGGAGCGGTCGACGACGGGCGCGTTGTCGAGCCGCGTCGCACAGGCGGCCAGTAGCGTGGAGAACGCAGCCACACAGATCGCGCGCTGGGCGAACGTGAGCGGTTCCCTGGTTCGGTTGTTTTGCATCGCGCGCAACATACTCATCGGTTTCAAATCACTCCGGATTTTAAAGGGACAAAGAAAACGCGATCAAGCCGCGACTCCCGCCATTGCGCGTGCGCGACGCGCTCGACGAGCGTGAGCACCTGGGGCTGCCCGCTCTGCGCGCCGACCGGCGCGACGAGCCGCCCGCCGATCGCGAGTTGCTCGAGCAGCGCCTGCGGCACGTCGAGCCCCGCCGCCGCGATCACGATCGCGTCGAACGGGCCCGCAGCCGGCAGGCCGACACGCCCGTCGCCGTAATGCAGACGGATGTTCGGCACGCGCAGCGGCCGCAGGTTCAGCTTCGCGCGCTCGTAGAGCGGCTTGATGCGTTCAATCGAATACACGTCGCGCGCCACGTGACTCAGCACCGCGGCCTGGTAGCCGCAACCGGTGCCGATCTCGAGGACGCGCTCGAGCGTGCGGCCGGCCATCGCGAGCTCGATCATGCGCGCGACGACCGACGGCTTTGAAATCGTTTGCTGGTGGCCGATCGGCAGCGCGGCATCCTCATAGGCCTGCGTCGCGAGCCCCGGATCCACGAACATGTGGCGCGGCACCGCGGCCATCGCATCCAGCACGCGCGCATCGGTCACGCCGTTCGCGCGCAGGCGTTCGACCATGCGCTCGCGCACACGTTCCGACGTCAGCGCGAACGCACCGGCCGGCGCGACGCTCGGCGCAGCCGGCTTGGGCATCGCGGGCTTCGGCACGGTCGGTTTCGGCGCGGTCGCCGGCTTCGCGGCGGTCGTGCCGTGCACCGGGCGGGCGACGCCCGTCTTCACCGCCACCGGCTTCAGCACCGCGGCGGACTTGTCGACGGCCTTCGGCACCGCGCCCGCCGCATGGCGTTCGCCGGCCCGACCTTCCGATTTGCGTGGCGCTCGCTTGAGATCTTCGAGCGCGAGCGGAAACCGCTTCGCGCGCTCGCCGCTCATGAAGCCCGCCCTCCTGCGCGCACCCACTCGCGCGTCGCAGGCAGCATTTGCGTATGCGTGAGATCGAGCTGCAGCGGCGTGATCGATACGAAACCGTTTGCGACGGCGTGGAAATCGGTGCCTTCGCTCGCGTCCAGCGCCGCACCCGCGGCACCGATCCAGTAGACCGGCTCGCCGCGCGGGTCGGTCTGGCGAATCACCGGCTGCGACGGGTGACGCTTGCCGAGGCGCGTGACCTGCCAGCCTTTCAGTTCGTCGTACGGCAGATTCGGAATATTGACGTTCAGCAGCGGCTGACCGGGCAGCGGATGCGCGAGATAGTGTTCGACGATTTCCGCGGCGACGCGCGCCGCGTCCGTCAGATGCGCCCAGCCCTTCTCGGCCAGCGAAAACGCGATGGCCGGCACGCCGAACATGATGCCTTCGGTGGCGGCCGCAACTGTCCCTGAATAGAGCGTGTCTTCGCCCATGTTCTGGCCGTTGTTGATCCCGGACACGACGAGGTCGGGCCTCGCGTCGGCCATCCCCGTCAACGCGACGTGCACCGAATCGGTCGGCGTGCCGTTTACGTAGAAGAAACCCGTATTCGTCGCGCGCTGCACCGACAGCGGCCGCGACAGCGTGAGGGAATTCGATGCGCCGCTGCAGTTCTGCTCGGGCGCGATCACCGTGAGGTCGGCCAGCGGCTGCAGCGCGTCGCTGAGCGCGGCGAGACCGGGGGCGAGATAGCCGTCGTCGTTGCTGAGTAGGATTCGCATCCGGCGATTGTAACCGAGGAAAGATGGCGCGAGAGCGACAGTCAGGCGGCTGCGGACGGGCCTGCGTGCACGGTGCGTGCGCGGTGCGGCGGCGCATTGCGCGGCGGCGTTCCGCAGGCGCGAGACAACGTTATGCCGCCGCGCGTTTTCCGCCCCGAAGGGTGCCCGTCGGGAGAGGCTGCCCTCGCGGAGGCCCGACGCGAATCGCCCGGCCTTGGGGCACTCAGATCGCGCCGGCCTCGCGCAGCGCGGCGATCGCCTGTGCGTCGTAGCCGAGCCCGCGCAGCACCTCGTCCGTATGCTCGCCGAGTTCGGGCCCGAGCCAGCGCGTTTCGCCCGGCGTGTCGGACAGCTTCGGCGTGATGTTCGGCAGCGGAATGTCGGTGCCGTCGGCCAGCTTGAAACGCTGGATCATCTGCCGCGCGACGAACTGCGGATCGGTGAACATGTCGGCGGCGCTGTAGATACGCCCGGCCGGCACGTCGGCCGCGTTGAGCACGACGAGCGCCTCGTCGATCGTGCGCGGCGCGAGCCACGCGGCGATCGCATCGTCGATCTCCTGCGTGCGCGGCACGCGTCCGTCGTTCCGTGCAAGCGCCGGATCGTCGGCGAGATCGTCGCGTTCGATCGCCTTCATCAGTCGCTTGAAGATCGGGTCGCTGTTGCCGCCGATCACGATGCTGCCGTCGCGGCACGCGTAGGTGTTCGACGGCACGATGCCCGGCAGCGACGCACCGGTGCGCTCGCGCACCATCCCGTAAACGCCGTACTCGGGCACCACGCTTTCCATCATGTTGAACACCGCTTCATACAGCGCAACGTCGACCACCTGCCCTGCGCCGCCGTTCACCTTGCGGTGATGAAGTGCCATCAGCGCGCCGATCACGCCGTGCAGCGCGGCGATCGAATCGCCGATCGAGATGCCGATGCGCGGCGGCGGCAGGTCCGGATAGCCGGTGATGTGGCGCAACCCGCCCATCGATTCGGCGATCGCGCCAAAACCGGGCCGGTCGCGGTACGGGCCCGTCTGCCCGTAGCCGGACAGGCGCACCATCACGAGACCGGGGTTGTCGGTCGACAGCACGTCGTAGCCGAGCCCGAGCTTTTCGAGCAGGCCCGGGCGGAAGTTTTCGATCACGATGTCGGCCTCGCGCGCGAGCTGCCGCGCGATCGTCTTGCCGGCATCGGATTTCAGGTTGAGGGTGACCGATTTCTTGTTGCGTGCCTGGACCGACCACCACAACGACGTGCCGCCCTGCTCCGGATGCAGCTTGCGCCACTTGCGCAGCGGGTCGCCGCCGTTCGGATCCTCGATCTTGATCACTTCCGCGCCGAATTCAGCAAAGAGGCGCGACGCGAACGGCCCCGCGATCAGCGTCCCGAATTCGAGCACTTTGACGCCCGCGAGGGGGCCCTGGCTGGTGCTCATGTGTCTCCCTGACATGAGGAACGGCGCCGCCGGCCAGCGGCGCCCGGCTTACATCGTGCGGCGGTCGAGCATCGCGCGGGCGATCGTGCCCGCGTCGACGTATTCGAGCTCGCCGCCCACCGGCACGCCGCGCGCGAGGCGCGTGACCGCGAGCCCGCGCGCCTTCAGCGTCTGGCCGAGGTAGTGCGCGGTGGCTTCGCCCTCGTTCGTGAAGTTGGTCGCGAGCACGACTTCCTTGACGATCCCGTCGGACGCGCGCCGCACGAGGCGGTCGAAATGGATTTCCTTCGGGCCGATCCCGTCGAGCGGGCTCAGCCGCCCCATCAGCACGAAATACAGCCCGCGATACGTCATCGTCTGCTCGAGCATGATCTGATCGGCCGGCGTCTCGACGACACACAGCAGCGTCGGATCACGCTCCTCGTCGCTGCACACCTCGCAGATCTGCGCTTCCGTGAACGTATTGCACTTCTCGCAGTGCTGCAGGTGCTCGGTCGCGAACAGCAGCGACCGGCCGAGCCGCTCCGCGCCCTCCCGATCGTGCTGCATCAGGTGGTACGCCATGCGCTGCGCGGATTTCGGCCCGACGCCGGGCAATACGCGCAACGCTTCGACGAGCGCGGACAGGGCGGACGGCTGTTTCATACGGCGGCTGAAAGCTGAACGGACGCTGCGCTCAGAACGGCAGCTTGAAGCCCGGGGGCAGCGGCAGGCCCGACGTCATGCCGCTCATCTTTTCCTGCGACGTCGCCTCGGCCTTGCGCACGGCATCGTTGAACGCGGCCGCGACCAGATCCTCGAGCATGTCCTTGTCGTCCGCGAGCAGGCTCGGGTCGATCGCCACGCGACGCACTTCGTTGCGGCAGGTCATCGTCACCTTGACGAGGCCGGCACCCGACTGCCCTTCGACTTCGATCTGCGCAAGCTGCTCCTGCATCTTCTTCATGTTTTCCTGCATTTGCTGCGCTTGCTTCATCAGTCCGGCGAGGTTGCCTTTCAACATGGGAATACTCCTTCTTGATCGTGTGAAAACCGGCACGCGGCGCGTGCCGGTCAATGTGTGCGGGCGTGATTGTGCCTGTCGCGGTGCGATTCGTTCAATGCAGCGTCGGGGGCGTGCCGTCCGGCGCCGAATCGGCGAGCGGCCGCACCGAGCCTTCGACGATACGCGCGCCGAAGTCACGCACGAGCTGCTGGACGAACGGATCGCCATGGATGTCCTGCTCGGCCTCGCGCTGGCGTGCCGCACGCGCAGCCGCATCCAGCGCCGCCGCGGTGCGCCGTGCGGGCCCGACCTCGACCGCGACCTCGACAGGCTTGCCGAGCGCGTCGGCCAGGGCGGCCTTCAGCTTCGCCACCTGGGCGGCGTCCGCATACTGCGGCACCGGCACGGACAGTTTCAACGTCGTCGCGTCGACGGCCATCAGCTCGCTGTTGAACGCGAGCTGATACGCGACGCCCTTCAGCGGCAGCCGTGCGGCCAGCGCCGGCCATTCGCCGTCGAAGCCGACCGGATCGAGCGCGATCGCGGGTGGCAGCGGGCGCGTGTCGACCGGCGCGGACGGACGGGCCTCCGCCGGCTTCGGCGCAATGCGCACGTCGTCGGGGCCGCTGTCGAACACCGGCACGAAGCCGTCGTCCGCCGCACCGCCGAACATCTCGTCGGCGCTGAGCGGCACGTATTCGTCCGGCGGAATGTCTTCCCACGGCGGCGGGGCCTGACGCGTGTCGGCCGGCTGCGGCGCGCGTGCCGCCGCGCGCGGCGTAGGCACCTGCACGGCAGGTCGCGATGCCGCCGATTTCTCCGGGGCCGGTTGGGCCGGCGCCGGTTTCGACGCGCCGCCCGTCCGCGAGCGTTCGGACGACACGCGCATGCCGGCATTGCGCAGCACGTCGAGTGCGGCAGCCGCCCCCCCGCGGGCCGACGGGCGCGCGGCGGACTCGGCCGGCACTGCACGCGGCGCCTGTTCGGCAGCCGGCGCCGGTTCGTCGTTGCGCTTGGCGGCAGCAGGCAATTCGGGTTCGTTGCGGACAGCGGGCAACGCATCGCTCGTCGGCGCCGCTTGCGGTGCCGCGCTCGCTTCCGGCTGCGGCGAGACCGGCGCCGCGGCCGCTGTCGGCGTCGAAACAGGCTTCACGGCAGGCGGAGTCACGGCATCGTCAGACCGGGCCGGCGACGGACGCGCAGCAGGCGCGACCGGAGCGGCCGCTTGCGGGCGTGCCGCATCCGCGGCGGCTGCCGGTACCGAAGACGGCTTGGGCGCCGCCGACGCGGCAGCAGCCACACGCGACGCGGGCGCGGATACGGCACGCGGCACGGCCGGCTGACCGCCCGGCGCACTGCCGGCGCCGACGGCCGGCTCGAACGCGAGCATTCGCAGCAACGTCATCGTGAAGCCGGCGTATTCGTCCGGCGCGAGGCCGAGCTCCGCGCGCCCGACCGTCGCGATCTGATAGAACAGTTGAACCTGCTCGGGGCTCAGCGTCTCCGCGAAGCGGCGCAGTTCGGCCGCTTCCGGCCATTCGTCGAGGACCGAGCCCGGCGCGAACTGCGCCCATGCGATCCGATGCAGCAGGCTCGCAAGATCCTGCAGCGCGGTGGAAAAGGACAGGCTGCGCAGCGACATCTCGTCGGCGATCGCGAGAATCTCCGGGCCGTTGCCGGCCGCGAGCGCATCGAGCAGGCGCACCATGTAGGTCTGGTCGAGTGCGCCGAGCATGCCCGACACGGCCGATTCGGTCACTTCGTTCGCCGAATAGGCGATCGCCTGATCGGTCAGCGACAGCGCATCGCGCATGCTGCCCTGCGCGGCACGCGCGAGCAGGCGCAGCGCCTGCTGCTCGAACGAGATGCGCTCTTCGCCGAGGATCCGTTCAAGATGCGACACGATGTGCCCGGCCGGCATCTGCTTCAGGTTGAACTGCAGGCAGCGCGACAGCACGGTGACGGGAATTTTCTGCGGATCGGTCGTCGCGAGGATGAACTTGACGTGCGGCGGCGGCTCCTCGAGCGTCTTCAGCATCGCGTTGAACGCGTGGTTCGTCAGCATGTGCACTTCGTCGATCATGTAGACCTTGAAGCGCGCATCGACGGGCGCGTACACCGCGCGCTCGAGCAGCGCGGCCATTTCGTCGACACCGCGGTTGCTCGCCGCGTCCATTTCGACGTAATCGACGAAGCGGCCTTCGTCGATCTCGCGGCACGCGCGGCACACACCGCACGGCTGCGACGTGACGCCGGTTTCGCAGTTGAGCGCCTTCGCGAAGATCCGCGACAGCGTCGTCTTGCCGACGCCGCGGGTTCCGGTAAACAGATAGGCGTGATGGAGACGCCCGCCGTCGAGCGCGTGCGTGAGCGCCCTGACGACGTGCTCCTGGCCGACGAGCGAAGCGAAATCCTTCGGACGCCACTTGCGTGCGAGAACTTGATAGGTCATCGAGAAATTGTATCAGTAACGCTGCGTTGCGCCGACACGCGAAACGGTGCGGAAAACGGGCAACACGCAGGTAAAACGGAGAATGACGCAGAAATAAAAAACGCCCGGCGAACGGGGCGAGAGGAAAGGTGACGAGCCCGACCCTCGGCACTGGCGGAAAACGATTGTGGCTGCTTCGTTCCCGACCTGACCAGGTTCACCGCCCCACCATGCGAGGAGGCCCGTCACGGCATATTCTATCACCGCTTCCCGCCGAATGCGACCGTTTGTTCGCAACAAAGCGAAAGATCGAGCAAACCGACGCGCGTACGGGCACACCGATCCAGCGCGGGCTCGCGGATATATATATCGTGACGCTTGGTGACTCTTGCATTTTGCGCGCCGGCCTCCATCTTCGGGACACAACGGTCGAACGGCGCGTCGTACCCCTACTCGCGTAGCGGCTACTATCGCTGCCCGCAGCAGATAGCAATTTAGGCTAATATGACGCCCGAACGACCCGCGAGCCGCGCCATGCAGCGCTTACGCCCTTCCCTCGGAGAGCGGAGTGACCTGCCGCAGCGGCCGGTAGCCAATAAGGCCGCCGGAGCGCCGCAACGCGCCGAGCAGGCAGTCCCCGAACCGTAAGAGGTATTGACCCAATGAGCGAACAGATCAAACACATCAGCGACGCATCGTTCGAACAGGACGTCGTCAAATCCGACAAGCCCGTGCTCGTCGACTTCTGGGCCGAATGGTGCGGCCCGTGCAAGATGATCGCCCCGATCCTCGACGAAGTCGCGAAGGATTACGGCGACAAGCTGCAGATCGCGAAGATCAACGTCGACGACAACCAGGCAACGCCCGCGAAGTTCGGCGTGCGCGGCATCCCGACGCTGATCCTGTTCAAGAACGGCGCGGCCGCCGCGCAGAAGGTCGGCGCGCTGTCGAAGTCGCAGCTCACCGCATTCCTGGACAGCCACCTGTAATACCGGCCGTTCCGCGGACGTGTTGTCAACCGACAACACGTCCGCCGTCAAGCCGCCGATCGGCCGCTCAGGCGCGAATCGGCGTATGCTAGAATTAAAAAACGTCTACAAGACGCATTAAGTCTCAGAGCGCTTCCGCTCGCCCTCCTCCCTTATTCCTTTTCGTCGCTTCTCCTCCCTGGCGGGTTCTCCGTATGCATTTATCCGAGCTCAAGTCTCTGCACGTGTCCGAACTGATCGAAATGGCCAATGGCCTGGAGATCGAAAACGCGAACCGCCTGCGCAAGCAGGAGCTGATGTTCGCCATTCTCAAAAAGCGCGCCAAGACGGGAGAGACGATCTTCGGCGACGGCACGCTCGAAGTGCTGCCGGACGGTTTCGGCTTCCTGCGCTCGCCGGAAATGTCGTACCTCGCGAGCACCGACGACATCTATATCAGCCCGTCGCAGATCCGCCGCTTCAACCTGCACACCGGCGACACCATCGAAGGTGAAGTCCGCACGCCGAAGGACGGCGAGCGCTACTTCGCGCTGGTGAAGGTCGACAAAGTCAACGGGCAGCCGCCCGAGGCCTCGAAACACAAGATCATGTTCGAGAACCTCACGCCGCTGCACCCGAACAAGCCGCTGTCGCTCGAACGCGAAATGCGCGGCGAAGAGAACGTCACGGGCCGTATCATCGACATGATCGCGCCGATCGGCAAGGGCCAGCGCGGCCTGCTCGTCGCGTCGCCGAAGTCGGGCAAGACCGTGATGCTCCAGCACATCGCACACGCGATCAAGCAGAACCATCCGGACGTCATCCTGTTCGTGCTGCTGATCGACGAGCGCCCCGAAGAAGTGACCGAAATGCAGCGCTCCGTCGCCGGCGAAGTGATCGCCTCGACGTTCGACGAACCGGCCACGCGTCACGTGCAGGTCGCCGAAATGGTGATCGAGAAGGCCAAGCGCCTCGTCGAAATGAAGCACGACGTCGTGATCCTGCTCGACTCGATCACGCGTCTCGCACGCGCATACAACACCGTGATCCCGGCGTCGGGCAAGGTGCTGACGGGCGGTGTCGACGCGAACGCGCTGCAGCGCCCGAAGCGCTTCTTCGGTGCGGCGCGCAACATCGAGGAAGGCGGCTCGCTGACGATCATCGGCACCGCGCTGATCGAAACCGGCAGCCGCATGGACGACGTGATCTACGAAGAATTCAAGGGCACCGGCAACATGGAAGTGCACCTCGAGCGTCGTCTCGCGGAAAAGCGCGTCTATCCGTCGATCAACCTGAACAAGTCGGGCACGCGCCGCGAAGAAATGCTGATCAAACCCGAGATCCTTCAAAAGATCTGGGTGCTGCGCAAGTTCATCCACGACATGGACGAAGTCGAGGCGATGGAATTCCTGCTCGACAAGATCCGCCAGACGAAGAGCAACTCCGAGTTCTTCGACCTGATGCGCCGCGGCGGCTGATCGCCCCCGCCCCGCAACGAACGGCCGCCCGCGCGTTTCGCCCGGCGGCCGTTTTTTCATGCCAACATGAACGTGAACGTACAGGTTGATCTATAATCGCGCCATTGCCCCGACCCAGGCCCCGTCATCCCGATGCCGAACGACACTTCCCCCTCGCTGCTGACCGTGAGCGACGCCGCGTCGCGGCTCGGTGTCACACCGCGCACACTGAAGTATTACGAAGAGCGCGGGCTCGTCACGCCGTCACGCAGCGGCGGCCGCTATCGCCTTTACGACGAAGCCGATCTCGAACGCTTCGCCCGCATCCTGCGGCTGCGCGCGCTCGGCTTTTCGCTACACGGCATCACCGAGATGCTCAAGCGCCCACTGGAAGAAACGGGCGACGGCCGGCGCCGTTATTCGGACGCGTCGTTGCGCGACATCCGCTCGGGGCTCGCCGGGCAAATCGACACGCTCGATCGGCGGATCGCGGCCGTCCAGCGCGAGTTGAAGGAAGCCGTCGCGCTGCGCAAGGAACTGCAGCACGACATCGACTACATCGAACGGCGCCTCGCCGGCGAAAACCCCGACACGCTGATCGCGCAGCGGCAAGCCGAAGCCGGCACGCGGCGCGCGCGCAAGGACCGGGAATGAACGTCGCGCCAGGTCGCCCGCCACTGTGGAGCCGCGCGAACCTGCGCGCGGACCTGTTCCCGTGGGCGCTCGCGCTCGTCACTGGCATCGACTACTTCGACAACGCAGCCTTCTCGTTCTTCGCGAGCTACATCGCGGGCGGCATCAACGCGTCGCCCGACGAACTCGTGTGGTCGTCGAGCGCGTATGCGGTCACGGCCGTGCTCGGCATCCTGCAGCAGCAATGGTGGGTCGACCGGCTCGGACATCGCCGCTACGTCGCCGGCTGCATGCTGATGTTCTCGGTCGGCGCGATCGCGGCCGCGCTTGCCGACACGTCGCTCGAGCTCGCGTTCGCGCGCGGCTTCCAGGGCTACTTCATCGGCCCGATGATGGGTGCATGCCGGATCCTGATCCAGATCAGCTTCAAGCCGCAGGAGCGGCCGCCCGCCACGCGCGCGTTCCTGATCATGATCCTGCTCGGCAGCGCGCTTGCACCGATCGTCGGCGGCCTGCTCGTCGCGCATTCTACGTGGCGCGCGCTGTTCGCGTGCACCGCGCCCGCGGGCATCGCGTTCGCGATTCTCGCGCTCCTCACGCTGCCCGATTCGGGCAGGACGCCCGACGACGAACGCGGCTCCGGGCATTTCTGGCCGTACGTCGTGTTCGCGCTCGCGCAAGGCGCGCTGCAGATCGTGCTGCAGCAGGTGCACTACCAGCTCTACAGCGGCTCGCCGATGCTGATCCTGCTGACGATCGCGGGCCTCGGCGCGCTCGCGTGGTTCGCGTATCACCAGTGGAACCATCCGACGCCGCTCGTGCGACTGCATGCGTTTCGCGAGCGCACGTTCCAGGTCGGGCTGCTGCTGTACATGTTCTATTACTACGAGTCGACGGGCTTCAGCTACCTGACCTCCCGCCTGCTCGAAGGCGGGCTCGGCTATCCGGTCGAGAACGCCGGGCGCCTGGTCGGCACGATGTCGCTGATCTCGGCCACCGCGCTGTTCGCCTACCTGCGCCATGCGAAGCGCGTCACGCACAAGAAATGGTTCGTCGTGCCGGGGTTCGCGATCGCGATCGTCGCCGCGCTGTGGATGACGCGAATGACGCCCCAGGTCGGCGAGGCCGCGCTGATCGTCCCGTTGCTGCTGCGCGGGCTGTTGCTGCTGTTCATCGTGCTGCCGGTCGCGAACCTGACGTTCCGCATCTTCGCGATCGACGAATACACGCATGGCTACCGGCTGAAGAACATCGTGCGGCAACTGACGATCTCGTTCGCGACGTCGTCGGTGATCATCGTCGAGCAGCACCGGCTGGCGGTACATCAGACGCGGCTCGTGGAGCGCGCGAACGTGTTCGATCCGCTGTTCCAGCAAACGGTCGACGCTCTCACGCACAGCTATGCGGCCGCCGGCCATGCACTGAACGAGGCGCACGCCCTCGCGATCGCATCGATCGCCCGGATGGTCGCGCAACAGGCGTCGTTTCTCGCGTCGCTCGACGGTTTCTATTTCCTCGCGGGCGTCGCGCTCGTTGGCGGCCTCTTCGCGGCATGGCAAAAAGAGATCGATTGAGTTAAAAGACAGGCTTTGGATTCTCCCGCGCTGCCTCCATGCTCTCGAAACTGACCCGCTGGTTCGACGACCGCCGCCGCGACCGCGCGCTGCGCAGCCATCCGATTCCCGATGCGCTGTGGCAGGACACTGTCGCACGCCTGCCGTTCCTCGACGCGCTGTCGCCCGGCGACCTGGGCCGGCTGCGCGAGCTGACGAGCCTGTTCATCGCGAAGAAATCGTTCTCGACCGCGCATGGACTCGAGCTGACCGACGAGATGATCGTCGCGATCGCCGCGCAGGCGTGCCTGCCCGTGCTGAACCTCGATCTGTCGCTGTACGACGGCTGGGTCGGCGTCGTCGTGTATCCGGGCGAATTCGTCATCCGCAAGACCGTGCAGGACGAGGACGGTGTCGTCCATGAAGTCGAGCAGGATGCGAGCGGCGAAGCGTGGGAAGGCGGCCCGGTGATCCTGTCGTGGGAAGACGCGCAGATGACGGACGGCCGCGACGCGTACAACGTCGTGATCCACGAGTTCGCGCACAAGATCGACATGGTCAACGGAGAAGCCGACGGCTATCCGCCCCTTTTTCGCCGCTGGCACGCGCCGCACCTCGACGCGCAGGCGTGGGCCGACGTGTTCGAGCATGCCTACGACCAGTTCTGCGCGCGCGTCGATGCGGTGCCGGATCGCGCGTGGGCGCGCTTCGAGCGCGACTCGCTGATCGATCCCTATGCGGCCGATCACCCGTCGGAGTTCTTCGCGGTGTGCAGCGAGGCGCTGTTCGTGCGACCGCGCGCGTTCGAGTCCGAATTTCCGGAACTCTACCGGCTGCTCGCCCGCTACTATCGGCAGGATCCGGCCCGGACGGGCGCCCTCGACGCGCGGTGAAAATTATTCGTCAACCGTCTGATTTTCTGGCATAATCGCCGTTTTTCGACCTTAGGCAAGTGGCTCGCGCCGGGCTTGACGTCGGCTGAATCGCGCAAATGCGTGCGGTCCGGCACGGCAAGCGGCGGGTTGGCTACCGCTCTCACCAAGGAACATCATGAAACCTGGCATTCACCCGGACTACCGCGAAGTCGTCTTCCAAGACATGTCGAACGGCTTCAAGTTCATCACGCGCTCGACGATCCAGACGCGTGAAACCATCGAACACGAAGGCAAGACCTACCCGCTCGCCAAGATCGAAGTGTCGTCGGAATCGCACTCGTTCTACACGGGTCAGCAAAAGATCATGGACACGGCAGGCCGTGTCGAGAAGTTCAAGAACAAGTTCGGCGCACGCGCCAGCGGCAAGGTCGCGAAGTAAGCTTCGCACCGATCCGGTGGTTGCAACGCACCGGTACCGCACGAAAGGGCAGCCCAGGCTGCCCTTTTTTGTCTCCGCTCGCCGGGAAAACACCGCACGCAGGCCGGTGCCGGGGCAATCGTCCGACGCGCAACGGCCGGCGCGTCTACAATGCCGGATGCTCGAATCCGGCGCCGTCGGCGGGCGCATGACCGCGCCGGCCGCCCGCCCATAACAAATCGCTCATCTGCATGAAGCCAGTCGTTCGTCTCACCGCCTCCGCCACGCGCGCGCTGCCGCGCTGGCTGCTGCTCACGCTCTGCCTCGTCTACGCGGCGTTCGGCCTGTTCGGCCGCGACCCGTGGAAGAACGAGGACGCGGCGGGTTTCGGCGTGATGTGGACGATGGCCACCGGCGGCTGGCACGACTGGCTGCTGCCGAATCTCGTCGGCAAGTTCATCACGACCGACGGGCCGCTCGGCTACTGGCTCGGCGCGCTGTCGATCCGCGCGCTGGCGCCGTGGGTCGACGCGAGCAACGCGTCGCGCGTCGACACGGGCGTGCTGTTCTGCGTCGCGTGCGCGTTCGTCTGGTACGCCGCCTACCTGCTCGGCCGGCGCGCCGAGGTCCAGCCGTTCAAGTACGCATTCGGCGGCGAGCCGGAGCCGCGCGACTACGGCCGCACGCTCGCCGACGGCGCGCTGCTGGTCCTCGTCGCGTGCTTCGGACTCGCGGAGCGCGGCCACGAAACGACGCCGCAGCTCGCGCAGTTCGCGTGGATCGCGATGTTCGTGTACGGCATCGTGCGCGGCATCGACAAGCCGATGCAGGGTGCGCTGTGGTGGGGCATCGCGATCGGCCTCGTCGCACTGTCCGGCAACCCGGTGCTCGTCGTCGCGCTGCTCGCCGGCACCGCCGCGCTGTGGCTCGTCACGCCGGAAATGCGTAACCTGCGCCTGCCGCTGATCGGCCTGCCGCTCGCGGCTGCGATCTTCGCGCTATGGCCGCTCGCTGCGTTCCACGCGGCACCCGACGACGCCGCGTGGTTCTTCAACCAGTGGATCCATGGCAGCCTGATGCGCTTCTCGGGCCCGCCGACCGCGGTGCTCGCCTACGCGGCGAAGAACCTGCCGCTGTTCACGTGGCCCGCGTGGCCGCTCGCGATCTGGGCCTGGTGGAGCTGGGCCGGCATGCGTCGCCGCGCGCATATCGCGATTCCGCTGTCGGTCGTGGTGCCGCTCGTCGCGCTCGTGATCCTGCAGAGCCAGCAGTCGAACCGCATGTACATGCTGCTGCTGCCGCCGCTCGCGGTGCTCGCCACCTTCGCGCTGCCGACGCTCAAGCGCGGCGCGATCAACGCATTCGACTGGTTCGCGGTGCTGAGCTTCACGATTCTCGGCACCTTCGTGTGGCTCGTATGGCTCGCTTCGCTCACCGGCTTCCCGCACCCGCTCGCGCGCAACCTCGCGCGCCTCGTGCCGGGCTACGAACCGCACTTCAAGATCCTGTCGTTCATCTGCGCGGTGATCGTCACCGTGTGCTGGTGCCTGCTGGCGCGCTGGCGCATCTCGCGCCAGCCGAAGGTGCTGTGGCGCAGCGTCGTGCTGTCGGGCGCGGGCACCACGCTGATGTGGGTGCTGCTGATGACGCTGTGGCTGCCGATCGTCAACTACGGCCGGACCTACAGCGACGTCGCGCAGCAGATCGCGTCGCATCTGCCGAAAGACTATGAATGCATCTCGCCCGTGCGGCTCGGCGATGCGCAGATCGCGACCTTCGCATACTTCGGCGACATGCACTTCGAGTTCTCGGGCGACTGCGACGTGATCCTGCGCCAGGATCGCGCGGACTTCGGCGAGCCGAGCGCGATGTCGCAATACGTGTGGCGTCTCGTGTGGGAAGGCCGCCGCGTCGCCGACCGCGACGAACGCTTCCGCCTGTACGAGCGCATCGAGCGACCGACCGCGCCTGTCAAGCGCCGCGGCGCGCGCCACCGGACGGTCGATTGACGATGTTCGCCGACATCCGCCGGATCGTCGGTCTCGCATGGCCGGTGCTCGTCGGCCAGCTCGCGATCATCGCGTTCGGCGTGATCGACACGGCAATGGTCGGCCGCTATTCGGCCATCGACCTGGCCGCACTCGGGCTCGGTTCGTCGATCTACGTGTCGGTCTACATCGGGATGACGGGCATCCTGTCCGCGCTGCAGCCGATCACCGGGCAACTGTACGGTGCGCGGCGCTACGCGGAAATCGGCGAGGAAGTCCGCCAGGCGCTGTGGCTCGCGCTGATGCTCGCGGTGCCGGGCTTCCTGCTGCTGCATTTTCCCGAACCACTGCTGCACATCGCCCACGCGCCGCCCGCGCTGCACGACCGCACGGTCGATTACCTGCGGATCCTGTCGTACGGCCTGCCGGCGAGCCTCGTGTTCCGGATCTACAACGCGCTGACCAACGCAGCCGGCAAGCCGCGCCTCGCGATGATCCTGCAGGTCGGCGCGCTGCTGCTCAAGTTTCCGCTCAACGTGTGGTTCATCTTCGGCGGCCTCGGCGTGCCGGCCCTCGGCGGCCCCGGCTGCGGGCTCGCCAGCACGCTGATCAACTGGGCGCTCGCGCTGATCGGCTTCACGCTGCTCGCGAAGCTCGACGTGTTCTCGCCGCTTTCGATCTTCTCGCGCTTTTGCTGGCCCGTCTGGGCACGCCAGAAGGCGATCCTGAAGCTCGGCGTGCCGATGGGCCTGTCGTACCTGATCGAGGTCACGTCGTACACGTGCATGGCGCTCTTCATCGCGCAATTCGGCACGACGACGCTCGCCGGCCACCAGATCGCCGGCAACATCGGCGCGGTGCTGTACATGACGCCGCTGTCGATCGGCGTCGCGGCGTCGACGCTGGTGGCGCGCGCACTCGGCGCCGGCCGCCCCGACGAGGCGCGCCTGCTCGGCCGGCACAGCGTGATGCTCGCGTGCGGAATCGCGGCCGCGTACGGCGTGCTCGTGTTCACGCTGCGTCCGCTGATTGTCGGCGGCTACACACCGAACCCGGCCGTGGCCGCCGCCGCGCTGCCGCTGGTCGCGATCGTCACCTGCTACCACTTCTTCGACGCGCTGCAGATCACGTCCGCCTTCGTGCTGCGCGCGTACAAGGTCGCGGTCGTGCCGACCGTGATCTATGCGGTCGCGCTGTGGGGCGTCGGGCTCGGCGGCGGCTACGTGCTCGGCTTCGACGTCGGCGGCATCGCACCGGCCTGGCTGACCGGCGCGCGCGGCTTCTGGTTCGCGAACACGATCAGCCTGATGCTCGCGAGCGCAGGCCTCGCGCTCTACCTGCGCCACGTCAGCCGCGCGCAACCGGCCGTCAGCGCATACAGCGCATGACGCACGGCGCGCGGCCTACGCGTCCTCCAGCACGTCGGCCGCGTGGTACGAGGACCGCACGAGCGGGCCTGCGACGACTTCCCTGAAACCGAGCGCCAACCCCTCGTCGCGCCACGCGGCGAACGCATCGGGGCTCACGTAGCGGCGCACCGGCAGATGATGCGCGGACGGCGCGAGATACTGGCCGAGCGTCAGCACGTCGACCTCGTGCGCGCGCAGGTCGCGCAGTGTGTCCCGCACCTCGTCGTCGCGCTCGCCGAGCCCGAGCATCAAGCCCGATTTCGTCACGAGCGTCGGCCGTGCGGCCTTCGCCTGCGCGAGCAGGTCGAGCGAACCGCGATAATCGGCGCCCGGCCGCGCCGCCCGATACAGCGACGGCACCGTTTCGATGTTGTGATTGAACACGTCCGGCCACGCCGACGACAACGCATCGAGCGCCCGCGCGACGCGGCCACGGAAGTCGGGCGTCAGCACCTCGACGCCGATGCCCGGCACGCTCGCGCGCACCGCCTCGATGCAGGCCGAAAAATGCGCGGCGCCGCCGTCGCGCAAGTCGTCGCGATCGACCGACGTGATCACGACGTAGCGCAGCCCGAGCGCCGCGACCGCGTCGGCGAGCCGCGCGGGCTCGTCGGGATCCAGCGGCTCGGGGCGGCCGTGCGCGACGTCGCAGAACGGGCAGCGCCGCGTGCACAGCCCGCCCATGATCATGAACGTCGCGGTGCGCTGCGCGAAGCATTCGCCGATGTTCGGGCACATCGCCTCTTCGCAGACGGAATGCAGCCGGTGATCGCGCAGCACGGCCGCCATGTCGGCGACCGCCCCGCTCATCATCGGCCGCGCCCGCAGCCACGGCGGCTTCGGCAGCGCCGCGCCGGCCGCGGGTTCGACGCGCACCGGGATGCGCGCGAGCTTGTCGCGGCTCCTCGCGCCCGGCTGGCCGAGCGCGGTGAGGCTGGGTCGTTCGAGCGCGGCGGCCATCGTCAGTCTCCGAGAAACGCGACGATCAGGCGGTTCACGTCGGCAGCCGCCTCCATCTGCACCATGTGACCGCTGCCGGCGATCACCTCGGCCCGCACGCCGTCCGGCAAGCCCTGCGCATGCTGCGCCGGAATCACCTGGTCGCGCTCGCCCCAGATCACGAGCGTGCGCGGCGCGAGCGCCCCGACGCGGTCGCGGAACACGCGCCGCTGGGACGCGCCGTCGAACGCGGCGTTCGCAATCTTCTCCAGCGCGGCCTGCACGCCTTCGAGCCGCTTGTACTTGACGAGATCCTCGACCAGTTGCCGCGTGACGAGCGCGTTGTCGGCGAACAACGCACCGAGGTGCGGCTTCAGCGTATTGCGGCTGTTGCCGGCGACGAAGCCGTCGATGTAGCCGCGGTTGATATCGACGCCGAGCCCGGCGCTCGCGATCAGCGTCAGCGAGGCAACGCGTTGCGGCGCGCGCTCCGCCGCCGCCATCGCGACCGCGCCGCCCATCGAATGCCCGATCAGGTGCGCACGCTCGATGTGCTGCGCATCGAGCAGCGCGAGCACCGCGTCGGCCAGTTCGTCGAGACTGCCGGTGTCGACCGCCTTGCCCGACTCGCCGTGCCCGGGCAGGTCGAGCGCCCATACGGGCCGATGCGCGGCGAGCTCCGCGTGGTTGAACAGCCAGTTGTTCAGGTCGCCGCCGAAGCCGTGGATCAGCACCGCTGGCGTGCCCGAACCGTCGCCGAGCTTCAGGAACCGGACCGTGCGTCCACCGATCTGCGCCTTCTCGGGTTGCGGGCCGGCCGCGTCGTCGGCGGCCGCGGTCGGCACGAAGTCGCGCTGGAATTCGGCGATCGCCGCGTCGATGTCGGCATCGCTTGCCTCGGCTGCAGCCACCACGCCGAGCAGCGCACCGACCGGCAGCGTCTCGCCTTCCTGCGCGACCTGACGGCGCAGCGTGCCGTCGAACGCGCATTCGACACCCGACGAGATCTTGTCGGTCTCGACGTCGAGCACTTCGTCGCCCTTCGTCACGCGTTCGCCGATCGCCTTCAGCCAGCCGTTGACCTGCCCCTGCTCCATCGACAGCCCCCACTTGGGCATCGTGATCATGTGAATCGACATCGTGTCAGCTCCTCGTCTTGAGTACCGCCTGCGCGATCGCGTCGGCGGACGGGATGTAAAGGTCTTCCAGCACGCCGGCGAACGGCGCGGGCGTGTGCGGTGCGGTCACGAGCTCGATCGGTGCCTTGAGCGATCGGAACGCGCGCCGTGCGACGAGCGCGGCGATGTCGGTCGCGATCGAGCAGCGCGGGTTCGCTTCATCGACCACCACCACGCGCCCGGTGCGCTCCGCGCTTTCGAGGATCGTTTCCTCGTCGAGCGGCGACGTCGTGCGCAGGTCGATCACGTCGACCTGGATGCCGTCCTTCGCGAGCTTCGCGGCCGCGTCGGTCGCGAGATGCACCATGCGTCCGTATGTGACGATCGTCGCGTCGTCGCCGTCGCGCACGACGTTCGCCTCGCCGAACGGAATCGCATAGGATTCCTCAGGCACATCGCCTTCGCGGGTGTAAAGCAGCTTGTGTTCGAGGAAGATCACGGGATCGTTGTCGCGGATCGACTGGATCAGCAGCCCCTTCGCGTCGTAAGGCGTCGACGGGCACACGACCTTCAGCCCCGGAATGTGCGTAAACAGCGACGTGAGCATCTGCGAATGCTGCGCGGCCGCGCGCAGGCCGGCGCCGTACATCGCCCGGATCACGACCGGCGTCACGGCCTTGCCGCCGAACATGTAGCGGAATTTCGCGGCCTGGTTGAAGATCTGGTCGAAGCACACGCCCATGAAATCGATGAACATCAGCTCCGCGACGGGCCGCATCCCGCACGCGGCCGCGCCGACCGCCGCGCCGATGTAGCCGCCTTCCGAGAGCGGCGTATCGAGCACGCGGCCCGGAAACTTGTGGAACAGCCCCTTCGTCACGCCGAGCACGCCGCCCCATGCGTCGTCCTCGCCCGGCGCGCCCGCGCCGCCCGCGTTGTCCTCGCCCATCACGATCACGCTGTCGTCGCGCGCCATTTCCTGCGCGAGCGCCTCGTTGATCGCCTGCGAATAAGTGATCTTCCTTGCCATGTCCGTCTCCTGGAATATTGGGTTCGCCGTGCCGGCTTCGGGCCGGCGGCCGCTGTGTCACATCGCGCTCACGGGTACGACACGTACACGTCGGTCAGCAGGTCGGCCGCGTCGGGCAGCGGCGCGGCCTTCGCCTGCGCGACCGCGTCGTCGATCAGCGCCTTCACCTGCGCATCGACCGCGCGCAGCTCGTCGGTCGTCAGCGCCTCGGCACGCACGACGCGCGCTTCGAAATGCTTCAGGCAGTCCTTCTCGTCGCGCAGCTTCTGCACTTCGCCCGGCGCGCGATAGGTCTGCGCATCGCCTTCGAAGTGACCGAAATAGCGCGTGAACTTCACTTCGACGAGCGTCGGGCCGCCACCGCTGCGTGCGCGCGCGACGGCTTCGCCGAGCGCCTCGTGCACCGCGAAGAAATCGAAACCGTCGACGATCACGCCCGGCATCCCGAAGCCGTTCGCGCGATCGGCGATGTTGTCGGTCGCGACCGACCAGCTCGACGACGTCGCTTCCGCATAACCGTTGTTTTCGGCCACGAAGATCGCCGGCAGCCGCCACACCGACGCGAGGTTCATCGATTCGAAGATCACGCCCTGGTTCGACGCGCCGTCGCCGAAGAAGCACACGCCGACGCCGCCCGTCTTCTTGTGTTTGGCCGCAAGCGCCGCGCCGCACACGAGCGGGCCGCCCGCACCGACGATCCCGTTCGCGCCGAGCATCCCCATCGACAGGTCAGCGATGTGCATCGAGCCGCCCTTGCCGTGGCAGACGCCCGTCTTCTTGCCGTAGATCTCGGCCATCATCCCGTGCACGTCGACGCCTTTCGCGATGCAGTGGCCGTGCCCGCGGTGCGTGGTGGCGACATAGTCTTCAAGTCCGAGATGCAGCATCGTGCCGACCGCGGAGGCCTCCTCGCCCGCGTACAGGTGAACGAAGCCGGGGATTTCGCCGGTCGCGAACTCAACGTGCAGGCGTTCCTCGAATTCGCGGATCGTGCGCATCAGCCGGTAGGCGTCCAGCAGCGTGTCCCTGCTGAGCTGTGTCGAAACGGTCATGTGTGTCTCCTGGGTAGGTCTGACTGCGAATGCCGCCGCGGCAACGCCCCGGCGACGGATTGCACGACGGCCCGGCCGTCGGTGAAACGTGAAGCCATCGTCAGTCGCGCCACGCGCCGGCATCGCGCAACAACTGCCGTGACGACGCGTAACGCAGCGTGCGGCCGACATCGACCGTCAACGGTCCGCGCCAGTCGAGCGCGATCTCGTAGCGGTCGCCGCGCGCGACCTCGATCTCGCGCTCGCCATCGAACGCGAGCGTGCCGTGCTCGAACGGGATCGTCTGCCACGCACCCGGCTCGAGCCGCTCGCAACTGCGCATCACGACGCGATCGACGCGCCCGGGTGCGATCGGCGCGACGAGCGGCGTGCCGTCGGTCTTGCCGTCGACCGCGAAACGCATCGCGAGCCCGTGCGGCGCGCCGCGCTCGAGTGGCGCCCACGCGCCGCCGAGCGCGGACAGGCCGATGCCGTCCGGCTCCGCGAAAGTCAGATAGAGCGTGTCGATGTCGTCGGGCCCCGAGATCGCGCGCGCGCCGATGAAGCGCTGGCGGGCCGCGCACACGTCGACGAGCGCGATCTCCTCGCGCCCCGCGTTCGCGCCCGCCGCGCAGCGCACGACGAGCCGCTTGTTGCGCGCGAACGCGACCTCGGCCGGCACGGCGCCGGTCGCGGCGAGTCCTGCCGCGACGCCCGCGACGGTCGCCTCGCGATGTTCGGGAAACGCGTTGTTGGTGCCGGTGGACAGCGCGACGAGCGGTGTCGCGCCGCAATGCGCGGCGACCGCGCGATGGGTGCCGTCGCCGCCGAGCACGACGATCAGCGCGACTTCCATCCGGTGCATGTATGCGGCGCCGGCGTGCGTGTCGGCGACGGTATCGGAGATCGGCAGATCGACGAATTCGACGTCCGGCCAGCGCTCGCGCGGCGCGACCGCGCGATGCGTGTCGAGCGCACGCATCAGCAACGTCGCGATGCCCGTCTTGTCGCGCAAGGTCAGCACGCGCTCGACGCCCATCGCGCCGAGGCCGGCGAGCAGGCGCACGACCATGTTGGCCTTTTCCGCCGTCGGGAACACGGATGCATGCGTCGTCAGGCGGCGAATGTCGCGCCCCGATGCGGGGTTCGCGATCACGCCGACGGTCACGGGCGTCGTCACGGGCTTGTCTCCATCCAGTGGACCGGCGCTCGCGCCGGCCCTGCATGTGTCGTCCGCCGTCATCGAGGGCAGCGGATCGTCGTCGCCGACGCGACCGCGCCGAGCTTGCCCGTGACATCTGCAAGCGGCGTGCCACCGTGCGTGAAACAACCGCGGAACCCGCTTGCAGACTGGCGCGGCGGCTATGCGGGCCATCGCCATTTGCGGCCGCGACGGCCCGACGCCCCGCGAAAACGTGCGTGCGTCTCACGCGGTCGATCTCCCGGTGCGCCGGTTTCAGCAACGTCATCCGGGTTGCGTTCTGCCCGGCAAGCCACGCGCATCGCGGCGCGGCGCGCAACGCCATGCTCCGGGCCGCCGTCGCACGTGGCACGCCCGCGCGTCTCAACCGCGCGAGACCGGCTGAGATACCGTTGAGACGAACGTCTCACGCCGCGCGCGTGCTGCGATGCAATGTGATCCGCGCAGACGGATGTGCTACAAGAACATCGAATTCCCCGCCGTACGGAACCGGAGCCGACCATGCCCTATGCCGTCCCCCAGGCCCAGCACGCCGACCGTGTGCTCGGCGCGCTCGCCGGACGCCTGCCCGCGCCGGCCGATTCCGCGCGTCTCGTGTCGTCGTGGCAGCGCTCGCTCGAGCGCTACGCGCTCGACCCCGCGTCGTCGATCGGCCCGCGCGTGCTGACCGCGGCCGAGCTGCGCGAGGTCCGCGACAAGGAGGAAGCCTTCCTGCGCGCATCGGGCCAGTGCCTGACGCGCCTGCACGACATGATTCGCGTCGCCGATTACTGCGTGATGCTGACCGACGCGCACGGCGTGACGATCGACTACCGGATCGACCGCGAACGCCGCAACGACTTCCGTCATGCGGGGCTGCACATCGGCTCGTGCTGGTCGGAAAGCGAGGAAGGCACCTGCGGGGTCGCGAGCGTGCTGACCGATCTCGCGCCGATCACCGTGCACAAGACCGACCACTTCCGCGCGGCGTTCACCACGCTCACCTGCAGCGCGGCCCCGATCTTCGCGCCGGGCGGCGAACTGATCGGCGTGCTCGACGCGTCGGCCGTCCAGTCGCCCGACGGCCGCGACAGCCAGCGTCTCGTGTACCAGCTCGTGCGGCAGAGCGCGGCGCTGATCGAGGACGGCTATTTCGTGCACAGCACCGCGCAGCACTGGATATTGTTCGGGCATCCGAATCGTCACTATGTCGAGGCGCAGCCCGAATGGCTGATCGCGTTCGACGAATGCGGCAACATCGTCGCCGCGAATCGGCAGGCGCGCGACGCGCTGCCGGCGCTGCGCGAACCGCGCCATATCGACGAGATCTTCGATGCGACCGAAATGCCGCTGCGCGACGCCGCGCGGCTCGACGCGATCGTCGCGCTGCGGCTGCGCGCGACCGGCGCTCCGCTCTATGCGCGGCTGCGCGCGCCGCTCCGGCGCACCGGCCGCGAAACCGGCACGGCGTCGCGCCGCCCCGGCACCGCGCAGCGCCACGTCGGCGCGCTGACGCCGTTCCTGCACAGCAGCGACGCGCGCGTCGCTCAACAGGCCGAACTCGCGCTGCGTGTCGCGAGCAAGCGGCTGCCGATTCTCGTGCTGGGCGAAACCGGTGCAGGAAAAGAAGTATTCGCCCGCGCGATCCACGATGCCGGTGCGCGACGCGCACGGCCGTTCGTCGCGGTCAACTGCGGCGCGCTGCCCGAGGCGCTGATCGAAAGCGAGCTGTTCGGCTATGC
The DNA here is from genome assembly GCF_902833195.1 of Burkholderia sp. BCC1638. Classification (NCBI taxonomy): domain Bacteria; kingdom Pseudomonadati; phylum Pseudomonadota; class Betaproteobacteria; order Burkholderiales; family Burkholderiaceae; genus Burkholderia; species Burkholderia sp. BCC1638. The sequence goes on along the minus strand of NZ_CADFEC010000019.1, from coordinate 67,509 downwards.
GGCCGGCGCGTTCACCGGTGCGCGCAAGCACGGCGCGCGCGGCAAGATCGCGCTCGCGGACGGCGGCACGCTATTCCTCGACGAAATCGGCGACATGCCGCTCACGCTGCAGACCCGCCTGCTGCGCGTGCTCGCCGACGGCGAGGTCGTGCCGCTCGGCAGCGATACGCCGGTGCGCGTCGATCTCGACGTGATCTGCGCGACGCACCGCGATCTCGCGCGCATGGTGGCCGACGGCACGTTCCGCGAGGATCTGTATTACCGGCTGAGCGGCGCGACGTTCGAACTGCCGCCGCTGCGCGAGCGCGCGGACGTGCGCGACGTGATCGCCGCGGTATTCGCCGAGGAAGCGCAGGCGACCGGCCACGTGCTCACGCTCGACGCGTCGCTCGCCGAGCAACTCGCCTCGTACCCGTGGCCCGGCAACGTGCGGCAGCTGCGCAACGTGCTGCGCTATGCGTGCGCGGTATGCGACGCCGCACGCGTGACGCGGCGCGACCTGCCGGCCGATCTCGCCGCGCAGCTCGGCGCCGGTCCGGCCGGCGCGCTGCCGGACGACGAACGCGGCCGCATCGTCGCGGCGCTCACCGCGCATCGCTGGCGGCCGGACGCGGCCGCGCAGGCGCTCGGCATCTCGCGCGCGACGCTCTACCGGCGGATCGCGAAACACCGGATCGTCGCGCCGCACCGCCTCTGATGCACCGGCACGCGTCGCATCACGCGGCGTGCACGACCGCTTCGGCCGTGCCGCCGTCCCGGCCAGCCGCTTCATCGCGCCGCGTGAACACCTCGTGCGCCGCGAACAACGCGTTGAGCGCAGCAGGAAACCCCGCGTAGACGGCCATCTGAATGAACACCTCGACGATCTCGTCGCGCGTGCAGCCGACGTTCAACGCGGCCTCGATATGCACCTTCAACTGCGGCTGCGCGTTGCCGAGCGCGGCCAGCGCCGCGATCGTCGCGATTTCGCGCGACTTCAGGTCGAGCTGCGGCCGGCTGTAGACGTCGCCGAACGGAAATTCGATCACCATCCGGCCGAAATCCGGCGCGATCGACGCAAGCGAGGCGATCACGCGCTCGCCCGCTTCACCGTCGATTTCCTTCAGCTTGTCCCAGCCCCGCGCATAGCGATCGTCAACGCGTTGTTCCATGGTGTCCGTCCTGTTCCGAGTGTGAATGAGTAGGATTCGCCCGTCGTTCCGTCTCGCATTCCTGTGCCTCGTAGTACGCGATCTTCTCGCCGATCGCATCAAGGCTCGCCTGCAGTTCCGCGATATGCGCGCGCACCGCGTCGCGATGCTCGGCCAGCAAGCGCCGCCGTGCACCGAACGTCGACTCGCCTTGCGCACGCAGCGCCGCGAACTGCTGCATCTGCGCGATCGGCATGCCGGTCGCCTTCAGGCGCATCACGAAGGCAAGCCAGTCAAGGTCGGCCGGCGCATAGAGCCGATGCCCGGCCGCCGTGCGCGAAATCGCACGCAGCAGGCCGGCCTGCTCGTAATACCGCAGCGTATGCGTCGACACGCCGGTCAGTTCGGCGACTTGCCCGATCGTCAGCGGACCGGCGGCGGAAGGTCTGGATACGGTTTTCGACATGGCAGGATCAAGGTTAGGAGTTAGAGTTCACTCTAAGTCAAGCGTTATCGATCAGCCAAGTACAACGATCTGAAATCACCGCCGCTGACACCGTAAAGAATGGTCAAAACCACCGCACGGCGCGGCTTTCTGTCTTTACAGCGACGCAAGCCTTCAGCAAGATTCGGTCAGCCTGTCTCAAAAAGGGCACGCATTTGTCCTATGCTTAACGGCGACGCCCGGCGAAGCCTCGCCCCGCCGTCCGTTGCAACAGCCATTCATCCGTCAGAACCAGGGAGCCTTTGCCATGCTGAAAAAGCTGCTGATGCTGTTCGTCGCGCTATCGCTGTCGCTTGCCGCCGGTCTCGCCGCGGCCGTCGAAGTCAACACGGCCGACCAGGCCGCGCTCGAATCGGTGAAGGGCCTCGGGCCCGTGAAGTCGAAGGCGATCATCGACGAACGCACCAAGAACGGCCCGTTCAAGGACGCAGACGATCTCGCGAACCGCGTGAAGGGTCTCGGCACGAAGTCGGTCGGGCATCTCGAGGAAAACGGCCTGACGATCGGCGGCTCGTCGACGCCGCCGAAGGGCGTGAAGCTGTCGAAGCCGGCCGCGACGACGTCCGCAACCCCGTCGGCCACGACGTCGGCAGGCACGGCGCCGACGACCGCAGCGCCGGCGCCGGCGCCGACCCCGGCCGCCAGCGCGCCGGAAGCGGCGTCGAAGCCGGCCAAGAGCAAGCGTGCGTCGAAGAAGGAAAAGGCGGCCGCGGCCGCGGCGGCATCCGCCGACGCGGGAGCGAGCGCGCCGGCCGCAGCGTCGTCGACCAAGGCGACGAAGGGTTCGAAGAAGAAGAGCAAGAAGGACAAGGCAGCCTCCGCCGCCGCGGCGTCGGGCGCCTGATGTGCGCCGCGCGTGCGATCGCGTGCGCGCGGCATTCGATCAACGGGCGCCGTCGTTGCGGCGCCCTTTTCAGTGAAGGTGAAGAACCATGGGTCTCCTCGACATCGTTGGCGGTCTGATCGGCGGCCAGGCCGGCGGCAACTCGCAAAGCGCGCTCATCACGACCGCACTCGAATTCATCAACAACCAGCCGGGCGGCCTGAACGGCCTGATCGAGAAGTTCAAGGCCGGCGGCGCCGGCGACATCATCGGCTCGTGGGTCGGCAACGGCGAAAACCAGCCGATCTCGGCCGACACGCTGCAGAACGTGCTCGGTTCCGACGTCGTCGGCTCGCTGGCGAGCAAGGTCGGCATCGATCCGTCCCAGGCATCGTCGATCCTCGCGCAGGTGCTGCCGCACGTCGTCAACGGCGCGACGCCGAACGGCGAAGTGCCGGCCGGCGGCCAGGTCGATACGTCGAACGTGCTCGGCACGCTCACGCAGCTCGCCGGCATGTTCGGCGGCAAGCAGGCCTGAGCCCGCACCGCGCCAGCTGACGGCCTCGACGGCGGTTTCGGCCGCCCCATATGCAAACACCCCGCCTGAGCGGGGTGTTTGTTTTTGTGCGCCCGGCGCGAACCGGGCGTGCGGCCGATCACCGGCGATCAGTGCACGACGCGGTCGAACACGAACTTGCCGTCGCTGACGTCGACCGGGATCACGTCCTTCGGACCGAAGCGGCCCGCGAGGATCAGCTTCGCGACCGGGTTCTCGATCTCCTGCTGGATCGCGCGCTTCAGCGGCCGCGCGCCGAACAGCGGATCGTAGCCGACCTTCCCGATCTGTTCGAGCGCCGCCGGCGACACGTCGAGCGCCATGTCGAGCTTCGCGAGCCGGTCGTGCAGGCGCGCGAGCTGGATCTTCGCGATCGATTCGATGTTGCTGCGATCGAGCGCGTGGAACACGACGACATCGTCGATCCGGTTCAGGAACTCGGGGCGGAAGTGCTGCTTCACTTCGAGCCACACGGCGTCCTTGATCTCTTCCTGCGGTGCTCCCGTCATTGCCTGGATCACCTGCGAGCCGAGGTTCGACGTCATCACGATCACCGTGTTCTTGAAGTCGACCGTACGCCCCTGCCCGTCGGTCATGCGGCCGTCGTCGAGCACCTGCAGCAGCACGTTGAACACGTCCGGGTGCGCCTTCTCGATCTCGTCGAGCAGGATCACGCTGTACGGCTTGCGGCGCACGGCTTCCGTCAGGTAGCCGCCTTCCTCGTAGCCGACATAGCCCGGCGGCGCGCCGATCAGCCGCGCGACGCTGTGCTTCTCCATGAACTCGCTCATGTCGATGCGGATCAGATGCTCTTCCGAATCGAACAGGAACGCCGCCAGCGCCTTGCACAGCTCGGTCTTGCCGACACCCGTCGGGCCGAGGAACAGGAACGAGCCGTACGGGCGGTTCGGATCGGCGAGACCGGCGCGCGAACGACGGATCGCATCCGCGACCGCGCCGATCGCCTCGTGCTGGCCGACCACGCGTTCGTGCAGCTTTTCCTCGATGTGCAGCAGCTTCTCGCGTTCGCCCTGCATCATCCGCGACACTGGAATCCCGGTTGCGCGCGACACGACTTCCGCGATTTCTTCCGCGCCGACCTGCGTGCGCAGCAGACGCGGACGCGTCGGGTTGTGCTGCTCCTGCTCTTCGGCCTGCGTGACCTGCTTCAGTTGCGACTCGAGTTGCGGCAGCTTGCCGTACTGCAGCTCGGCGACCTTCTCCAGCTTGCCTTCACGCTGCAGACGCGTGATGTCGGCCCGCACCTTCTCGATCTCTTCCTTGAGCTGCGCGCTGCCCTGCACCGCGGCCTTCTCGGCGGTCCAGATCTCTTCCAGGTCCGCATATTCGCGGCCGAGACGATCGATCTCTTCCTCGATCAGTTGCAGACGCTTCTGCGACGCCTCGTCCTGCTCCTTCTTCACGGCCTCGCGCTCGATCTTCAGCTGGATCAGACGGCGATCGAGCTTGTCCATCTCTTCGGGCTTCGAATCGATTTCCATCTTGATCTTCGACGCAGCCTCGTCGATCAGGTCGATCGCCTTGTCCGGCAGGAAACGATCGGTGATGTAGCGGTGCGACAGCTCGGCCGCGGCGACGATCGCCGGGTCGGTGATGTCGACGCCGTGGTGCAGTTCGTACTTCTCCTGCAGCCCGCGCAGGATCGCGATCGTCGCCTCGACGCTCGGCTCGTCGACGAGCACCTTCTGGAAGCGGCGCTCGAGCGCGGCGTCCTTCTCGATGTACTTGCGATATTCGTCGAGCGTGGTCGCGCCGATGCAGTGCAGCTCGCCGCGCGACAGCGCCGGCTTCAGCATGTTGCCCGCGTCCATCGCGCCTTCGGCCTTGCCGGCACCGACCATCGTATGGATCTCGTCGATGAACACGATCGTCTGGCCTTCGTCCTTGGCGATGTCGTTGAGCACGGCCTTCAAGCGCTCCTCGAACTCGCCGCGATACTTCGCGCCGGCGAGCAGCGCGGCCATGTCGAGCGACAGCACGCGCTTGCCCTTCAGCGTCTCGGGCACTTCACCGTTGACGATACGCTGCGCGAGCCCTTCGACGATCGCGGTCTTGCCGACGCCCGGCTCGCCGATCAGCACCGGGTTGTTCTTGGTCCGGCGCTGCAGGATCTGGATCGAACGGCGGATTTCGTCGTCACGGCCGATCACCGGATCGAGCTTGCCGGCGCGGGCGCGCTCGGTCAGGTCGACCGTGTATTTCTTCAGCGCCTCGCGCTGGCTTTCCGCGTCCTGGCTGTGCACCTGCGAGCCGCCGCGCACCGCGGCGATCGCGGCTTCGAGCGCCTTGCGCGTGAGGCCATGCTGACGAGCGAGCTTGCCGGCGTCGCCCTTGTCGTCGGACACGGCGAGCAGGAACATCTCGCTCGCGATGAACGTGTCGTTGAGCTTCTGCGCTTCCTTGTCGGCCTGGTTCAGCAGCCCGGCCAACTCGCGGCCGATCTGGATGTCGCCGCCCGTGCCCGTGACCTGCGGCAGGCGCGAAATCGCTTCGTTCAGCGCGCCTTGCAGCGCCTGCACGTGAACGCCCGCGCGCGACATCAGCGAGCGGGCGGAGCCGTCCTGCTGCGCGACCAGCGCCGCCAGCACGTGAACGGGTTCGATGTATTGATTGTCGCGGCCTGCCGCGAGGCTTTGGGCGTCCGCGAGTGCTTCCTGGAACTTGGTGGTGAGCTTGTCGATTCTCATTTGGCGAGACCTCCAATTTTCGATTAACACCAAGATGTGGATGGTTATACGGGTTTCAAGCGAAATTCGGGTTGATTCAGCGCAAAAATCGCCGGCTGGCGATGCAGCGGCCTGCGGGCCGGCCGCCGCACGGATGGCGGCGATGGCGCCGGCGCGTCAGCCGACCTTCGACGGCGAGGCGGCGGATGCCGGCGCGTCATCCCCGGACGGCTCGGCACGCACCAGCGCGATCGGACGAATGCCCAGCAGCGCCATGAGCGGCGACGCGGGCACGGTCAGTTCGCCGAGCGTGTGACGGTCGAGTTCGGCGAAGAATGCGTCGCGCGCGGCCGCCAGCACGCCCTTCAGGCGGCACTGCGGCTCGATCACGCAGCCGCGCGATTCGTCGCCGTCGGGCGCAAAGCAGCCGACCAGCGCGAAATCGTTCTCGGTCGCACGCACCACCTGGCCGACCGTCAGCTTCAGCGAATCGGGAAACAGCCGCAGCCCGCCGTTGCGGCCGCGGACGGTATCGACCCAGCCGAGCTCGCCGAGCTGCTGCACAACTTTCATCAGATGGTTCTTCGAGATGCCGTAGGCGTCCGAGATCTCCTGGATCGTCGCGAGCCCCTCGCCGCGCACGGCCAGGTAGAGCATGACGCGCAGCGAATAGTCGGTGTAGTCGGTGAGTCTCATGAGCGAATACGGAAAATGATCGATCGCGCCCCGATCAAGCGGGCCAGATCAATCGAAACGCGCGTCGGGACGGTTCTCGAGGTCCGCTTGACGGCGCCGGGTTGCCGGGACGGCCGGCGCGCAATAAGATGCATGGCACCTACGCATTTTTCAGGCATCGGTGGACGCTATTTTGCGTGAAAATTCTGTCGGCGTCCTGCGCGTTGCCCACGCTGCCGTTCCGCCGACACGACGCCGACGCCCTGATTTCCCGGCCCTTTTTGCCATGACCGCTCTGCCCGCCTCGCCCGAAACCACCCCGGCCCGCCCTCGCGACGCCGAACCGACCGAAGACAACATCCGTGACCTCGTGTACGCGTTCTACGACCGCGTGCGCGCCGATCCGCTGCTCGGCCCCGTGTTCGACGCGAAGCTGAACGGCCGCTGGGACGACCATCTGCCGAAGATGGTGAGCTTCTGGTCGAGCCTCGTGCTCGGCACCAAGGGCTATCGCGGCAACGTGCAGCAGGCGCACCAGCCTCTCGACGGGATCGAGCCCGCGCATTTCAGCCGCTGGCTGTCGCTGTTCCTGAAGACCGTCGAGGGGCGCTACACGCCGCCCGCGGCCATCCGCTTCATGGAGCCCGCGCTGCGCATCGCGCAGAGTCTGCAGTTGAGCCGCTTCGGCTGGGATTATCAGATTCCGCCCGAGCAGCAGGCGCTGCTCGACGCGATCGCGCCACGTCGTCGGGACACGGGCGACGATCCGCATGCGCTGCCGTCACGCGCCCGCGGCGAGCCGTTTCCGACGAAGATCATCGGGCGCGGAACCGATCCGGGCGCTTGACACGACGATTCGCAGCGCCGGAGCGCTTGAGTGCCTGCGGCACGTCGCCGCACGACACGAACGCCGCGCTCAACGCGGCGTGTTGCCCGATTCGACGCCCCAGCGCGCGAGCGCCGCATCGTCGGTGCTGCGGGCGTCGACCCAGCGCTCGCCGTCCGGCGTCGTTTCCTTCTTCCAGAACGGCGCCTCGGTCTTCAGGTAGTCCATCACGAACTCGCACGACGCGAACGCATCGCCGCGATGCGATGCGACCGTCGCGACCATCACGATCTGGTCGAGCGGTAGCAGCCGGCCGACGCGATGCACGATCGCGACGTCGATCCCGGGCCAGCGCCGGGCGGCCTCGGCGGCGATCTTCTCGAGCGCCTTCTCGGTCATCCCCGGATAGTGCTCGAGTTCCATCGCGGCGACCGAATCGCCTTCGTTCAGGTCGCGCACGGTGCCGACGAAGCAGGCGACCGCGCCGATCTTCGGGTTGCGCGCGCGCAGCGCCGCCACCTCGGCGTTCAGGTCGAAATCGTTAGTCTGTACTCGTACCGTAGCCATCGTCTGCCTCTGTCGACCAGAGTTAGCGCTTTAGCGCTTTACTCTGGTCCCATGCTTCGCGGTCGACCAGAGTTAGCGCTTCAGCGCTTTACTCTGGTCCCACGCAAAGCTCAACCGCCCGTCACGGGCGGAAAAAATGCGACCTCGCAACCATCGGTGAGCCGCGTATCGGGGTCGGTCATCTCGTGATTGCATGCCATGCGCAACGCGCGCCCTTCGGCGAGCGTCTCGGCCCACGCGCCGCCGCGCAGGCGCAGCCATGCGCGCACGTCGCCAACGGTCGTCACGCCGTCCGGCACGTCAGCCTGTTCGTCGGACACGCCCAGCGCCTCGCGCACGCTTGCAAAGAATTTCAGTTGAATCTTCATGGGTCAGGAAGCCGTCGCGTTACGACAGCAGTTCGGAAAACGGAATGAAACGCACGGTCTCGCCCGCGCTGATCGCGTGCTGCGGCGGATTGTCGATCAGGCCGTCGCCCCAGACCGTCGACGTCAGCACCGCCGAGCTCTGGTTCGGGAACAGGTCGAGGCCGCCGGCCGCGTTGACGCGCGCGCGCAGGAATTCGTTGCGCCGATCGCCCTTGCTTTGCGAGAAGTCCGCGCGCAGCGACAGCGCACGCGGCGCGACGTCGCGCACGCCGGACAGGCGCAGCAGGAACGGCCGCACGAACAGCAGGAACGTGACGAAGCTCGACACGGGATTGCCCGGCAGCCCGATGAAATGCGCGTCGGGACGCGCGTCGCCGCGGCGCACCGCGCCGAACGCGAGCGGCTTGCCCGGCTTCATCGCGATCTGCCACAGCGCGAGCCGCCCCTCGGCCTCGACGGCCGGCTTCACGTGATCCTCGTCGCCGACCGATACGCCGCCGCTCGTCAGGATCACGTCGTGATCGCGCGCGGCCTCGCGCAGCGTGTCGCGGGTCGCGGCGAGCGAGTCGGGCACGATCCCGAAGTCGGTCACATGGCAGCCGAGCCGCTCAAGCAGCCCGCGCAGCGTGAAGCGGTTCGAATTGTAGATCGCGCCGGGTTTCAGCGGCTCGCCCGGCATCGTCAGTTCGTCGCCGGTGAAGAACACCGCGACGCGAATCCGCCGCGCGACCGACAGCTGCGCGCAGCCGACCGACGCGGCCAGCCCGAGCGCCTGCGGCGTGAGCCGCGTCCCGGCCGGCAGGATCACCGAGCCCTGGCGGATGTCCGCGCCCTGCGCGGTGATCCATTCACCGGCCTTCGGCGTGTGGAGGATTTCGACCGCATCGCCGTCGGCCGACGTCTGCTCCTGCATCACGACGGCGTCGGCGCCGGGCGGCACCGTCGCGCCGGTGAAGATCCGCGCGGCCGTGCCCGCCGCGAGCGGCGCGGCCGGGTGGCCGGCCGGGATCCGCTGCGACACCGGCAGGCGCCGCTCGCCGTGCAGCAGGTCAGCGACGCGCACCGCATAGCCGTCCATCGCGCTCGTATGCATCGGCGGCACGTCGAGCGGCGAGCTCACGTCGGCCGCCAGCACACGGCCGAGACCGTCGAGCGTGGCGACGGTTTCGGCGCCGTGCAGCGGCTTCGCGGCTTCGAGCAGCGCGGAGAGCGCTTCGGCGGTCGACAGCATCGGCGCGCGCGGCGCCGCGGGATTCGGGTTCGACATCGATGGAATCGGGGATCGTTGGAATCAATACGTCATTGTAGCGACGCCATCGCGCCCACGCGCGATATGCCGGACATGCGGCAACTGTGATCGGCGCGATCGCGCTGCACTGGCACTTGTTTCGCGCGCCATCCGGCAACGCGCCCGCGCGCGGCCGCCACCAAGCGAAACGGCCGGAACCCCGATCCGTGCGACGAATCGGCATTCCGGCCGTCCTGAGTCGCGGAGCTTGCGACCCCGCGGCCCGGCGCTGCTCCGGGTGCTACGTTATGCGCCCGTATGCGCGGCGATGAAGTCCTTCACCTGCTGCGCATCGGCCTTCACGACCTCGAAACGCTGCGGCAGCGCCTCGAGCCCGTCGAATGCGGCCGGCCGCTCGGCCTCACGATCGAGCGCCTCGCGGATCGTCTCGCCGAACTTGATCGGCTGGGCCGTCTCGAGCACGATCATCGGCACGCCCGCGTCGAGGTGCTCGCGCGCGACCTTCACGCCGTCGGCCGTGTGCGTATCGATCATCGTGTCGTAGCGCGAGAACACGTCGCGGATCGTCGCGATGCGGTCCGTGTGGCTGCTGCGACCCGACACGAAGCCGAACTCGGCGACGCGCGCGAAGTCGCCGCTCGCCGCGAGATCGAAACCGCCCTTCTCCTCGACGTCGCGGAACAGCTGCATCACGCGTGCCGGATCGCGGCCGAGCAGGTCGAACACGAAGCGCTCGAAGTTCGACGCCTTCGAGATGTCCATGCTCGGGCTGCTCGTGTGATACGTGTTTTCCGCGCTGCGCACGCGATATGCGCCGGTGCGGAAGAACTCGTCGAGCACGTCGTTCTCGTTGGTCGCGACCACGAGCTTCGCGATCGGCAGGCCCATCATCCGCGCGATGTGACCCGCACAGACGTTGCCGAAGTTGCCCGAGGGCACCGTGAACGACACGCGCTCGTCGTTGGACGTCGTCGCCGCGAAATAGCCCTTGAAGTAGTACACGACCTGCGCGACGACACGCGCCCAGTTGATCGAGTTGACGGTGCCGATCTTCTGCTGCGCCTTGAACGCGTGATCGTTCGACACGGCCTTCACGATGTCCTGGCAGTCGTCGAACACGCCTTCGACCGCGAGGTTGAAGATGTTCGGATCCTGCAGGCTGAACATCTGGGCGGTCTGGAACGCGCTCATCTTCTTGTGCGGCGACAGCATGAACACGCGCACGCCGGCCTTGCCGCGCATCGCGTATTCGGCCGCGCTGCCCGTGTCGCCCGACGTCGCGCCGAGGATGTTCAGCGCTTCGCCGTGCTTCGCGAGCGTGTACTCGAACAGGTTGCCGAGCAGCTGCATCGCCATGTCCTTGAACGCGAGCGTCGGGCCGTTCGACAGTTCGAGCAGCGAGATCGGCGCGCCGTTCTCGCTGCCGAGCGTCTTCAGCGGCGTGATGTCGGACGCGTTCTCGCCGTGGCGCGTGTTGCTGTACACGGCGGCCGTATACGTGCGGCGCGTGATCGCGCGCAAGTCGTCGGCCGGCACGTCGTCGCAGAACTTCGACAGGATCTCGAACGCGAGATCCGCGTACGGCAGCGTGCGCCAGCGGGCCAGTTCGTCGGCCGACACCTTCGGGTACTCGGCCGGCAGGTACAGCCCGCCGTCCTTCGCGAGACCGCCGAGCAGGATGTCGGAGAACGTGTGGCGCTCGCCGATGCCGGCGCCGCGCGTGGAGATGTAGTTCATGTCGTTCCTGGTCCTCAGTTCAGCGCTTCCATGCGCAGCTTCGTCACCTTCGAGACCACCGTCGCGAGGCCTTCGATCTGCGCGATCGCCGCGTTCACGTGCTTCTCCAGCGTCTCGTGCGTGATCAGGATGATGTCGGTTTCGCCGTTCGCGTCGTCGACCTGCTCCGATTCCTTCTGCAGCAGCGCGTCGATCGAAATGCCCGTCGCGGCGAGGATGCGCGTGATGTCCGCGAGCACGCCCGTCTGGTCGGCCACGCGCAGGCGCAGGTAGTAGCCGCTCGTCACTTCCTCGATCGGCAGGATCGGCGTGTTCGACAGGCTGTCCGGCTGGAACGCGAGATGCGGGACGCGATGCTCGGGGTCGGCCGTGTGCAGGCGCGTGACGTCGACGAGATCCGCGACGACCGCCGACGCGGTCGGTTCCGCGCCCGCGCCCTTGCCGTAATACAGCGTCGTGCCGACCGCGTCGCCGTGCACGACGACCGCGTTCATCGCACCCTCGACGTTCGCGAGCAGGCGCTTCTCGGGAATCAGCGTCGGATGCACGCGCAGCTCGATGCCGTTTTCGGCGCGGCGGGTGATGCCGAGCAGCTTGATCCGGTAGCCGAGCTCTTCCGCGTAGCGGATGTCGGTCGCGTCGAGCTTGCTGATGCCTTCGACGTACGCGCGGTCGAACTGGACCGGCACGCCGAACGCGATCGCGCTCATGATGGTCGCCTTATGCGCGGCGTCGACGCCTTCGATGTCGAAGGTCGGATCGGCTTCCGCGTAACCGAGCTCCTGCGCGGCCTTCAGCGCGGTTGCGAAGTCGAGGCCGCGATCGCGCATTTCCGACAGGATGTAGTTCGTCGTGCCGTTGATGATGCCGGCGATGTACTGGATGCGGTTCGCGGTCAGGCCTTCGCGCAGCGCCTTGATGATCGGAATGCCGCCGGCGACGGCCGCCTCGAACGCGACCATCACGCCCTTTTCGCGCGCGGCCTCGAAGATCTCGGTGCCATGCACCGCGAGCAGCGCCTTGTTCGCCGTCACGACGTGCTTGCCGTTCGCGATCGCGCGCAGCACGAGCTCGCGCGCGATGCCCGTGCCGCCGATCATCTCGGCAATGATCGAAATCGACGGATCGTCGACGACCGCATTGAAATCGTCGGTGATCTGCGCGGCGCCGGCGTTACCGCCGAGCGCGGCCTGCGCCTTGGCCGGGTTGCGCACCGCGATGCGCGCGACCTCGATGCCGCGCCCCGCGCGTCGCTTGATTTCTTCCTGGTTGCGGTGCAGCACCGTGAAGGTGCCGCTGCCGACGGTGCCGAAGCCCAACAGGCCAACTTTGATCGGTTCCATGCTGCGTGTGATCGATGAGTAAGAGTGAATGAATGCCGGGGACCTTGTCCGCTCAGACCGAATGGCGCTTGCGGTAGCCGTCGAGGAAACGCGCGATCCGGTTGATCGAATCGGTCAGGTCGTCGAGGTTCGGCAGGAAGACCACGCGGAAGTGATCCGGCGCCGCCCAGTTGAAGCCCGTCCCCTGCACGAGCAGCACGCGTTCCTCGAGCAACAGGTCGAGGATGAACTGCTGGTCGTTCTGGATCGGATAAAGCTTCGGATCGAGACGCGGGAACATGTACAGCGCGGCCTGCGGCTTCACGCAGGTCACGCCCGGAATCGACGTGAGCATGTCGTACGCCAGCTCGCGCTGCTTGTACAGGCGCCCGCTCGGCACGATCAGCTCCTTGATGCTCTGGTAGCCGCCGAGCGCGGTCTGGATAGCGAACTGCCCGGGCACGTTCGCGCACAGGCGCATCGACGACAGGATCCCGAGCCCTTCCAGATAATCCTTCGCGCGCCGGCGGTTGTCACCGCCGAGGCCCGACACGGCCATCCAGCCCGCGCGATAGCCGCACGAGCGATAGCTCTTCGACAGGCTGTTGAACGTGACGGTGATCACGTCTTCCGACAGCGAGCCCAGCGCCGTGTGCTCGAGCCCGTCGTAGACGATCTTGTCGTAGACCTCGTCGGCGAACACGATCAGCCCGTGCTGGCGCGCGATCTCGAGCAGATCGCGCAGCAATTCGTCGGAATAAAGCGCGCCGGTCGGGTTGTTCGGGTTGATCACGACGATCGCCTTGGTGTTCGGCGTGATCTTGCGGCGGATGTCGTCGAGGTCGGGCATCCACGCGTTCTGCTCGTCGCACACGTAATGCACGGGCGTGCCGCCCGACAGGCTCACGGCGGCCGTCCACAGCGGGTAGTCGGGCGCCGGCAGCAGCACTTCGTCGCCGTCGTTCAGGAGCGCCTGGGTCGCCATCACGATCAGTTCGGACGCGCCGTTGCCGATGTAGATGTCGTCGAGACCGACGCCGACGACACCCTTTTGCTGCGTGTAGTGCATCACGGCCTTGCGGGCCGAGAACACGCCCTTCGAATCCGAATAGCCGGACGACGCCGGCAGGTTGCGGATCATGTCCTGGATGATTTCGTCCGGCGCGTCGAAACCGAACGGCGCGAGGTTGCCGATGTTCAGCTTGATGATGCGGTGGCCTTCTTCCTCGAGGCGCTTCGCGTGCTCGAGCACCGGGCCACGGATGTCGTAGCAGACGTTGAGCAGCTTGTTCGACTTCTGAATCGGTTTCACGACGACACGGTTCCTGGGTTGGCCTTGCGGCCGGGGGACGGGATCAAAACTGGAGAGCGGCCGGTCTGTGCGCGCTGTCTAGACTGGGGAAAATGCGGGCGGTCGGACGCGGCTTGTGGCGACGCACGATGCAAGTGGCGCCCGGGGGCGACCAAAAAGTTATAATTTAGCGGATTTTGGCCGACTTTCGCAATGCACCATGGCCGCTCCGGGCCCGCGCCGTCAGGCGTCCCGCGCGCGGCGGTCGCGAAACCGGCCGCCCGGGCCCGTGCGGCCCTTGCCAGACACTCCCTCCACGGAACCGCGGAATACCGATTTGAAACTGCACCAGGACGCGAGCGGCGCGCTCAACACCGTCACCGGCTACGGCCCCGATTATGTCGACGTCAACCTCCAACGCCACGAAGGAAGCGTCATCGTGCTGCCCGGCGCACCGGTGCGGGACTGGCCCGTGTCGTCGTTCGACGCGCTCGCGCCCGAGCATTTCGCGATGCTGCTCGACCCGGCGCCCGAGCTCGTGATCTTCGGCAGCGGCGCGCGGCTGCGCTTCCCGCACCCGCGCCTCGTGGCCGCGCTCACGGCCAAGCGGATCGGCGTCGAGACGATGGATTTCCAGGCCGCCTGCCGCACCTACAACATCCTGATGGCCGAGGGCCGCAAGGTCGCCGCCGCGCTCTTAATTGAACGTTAATCACTGTTGCGGTAAAACTCGGGCCGGCACACCGGGTCGATCCCCGGATCGTCGTCCGGGTCGATGACCGGCAAGCCGACCGCCCCGGCGCAACCCGCCGGCGGCTCTCACAACAACCAACAGGCTGAAAATCCATGAACGATACGCCGTCGAGGCTACCGCTCAACCGCATCACGCTCGTCCTCCTGCTCGTCGCGCTCGCGATCGTCTGGTTCGCGCCGCTCGGGCTGCGCCACCTGATCCCGAGCGACGAAGGCCGCTACGCGGAAATGGCGCGGGAAATGTTCGTCACCGGCGACTGGATCACGCCGCGCTACAACGGCTACAAGTACTTCGAGAAGCCGCCGCTGCAAACGTGGCTGAACGCGCTGACGTTCGCGTGGTTCGGCATCGGCGAATGGCAGGCGCGCCTCTACACGGGCCTCGCCAGCTTCGCCGGCGTGCTGCTGGTCGGCTTCACGGGCGCGCGCCTGTTCAACCCGCTGTCCGGCTTCCTCGCGGCCGTGGTGCTCGCGTGCTCGCCGTACTGGAACCTGATGGGCCACTTCAACGCGCTCGACATGGGGCTCGCGTTCTGGATGACGCTGTCGCTCTGCTCGCTGCTGCTCGCGCAGCGGCCGGGGCTGCAGGCGGGCGCGGCGCGCGGCTGGATGTGGGCATGCTGGGCCGCGATGGCGTTCGCCGTGCTGTCCAAGGGCCTCGTCGGTCTGATCCTGCCCGGCGCCGTGCTGGTGCTCTATACGCTGATCGCCCGCGACTGGGCGCTGTGGAAGCGGCTGTATCTGGTCAGCGGGCTCGTGATCTTCTTCGCGATCGTCACGCCGTGGTTCGTGCTCGTCCAGCAGCGCAACCCCGAGTTCTTCAACTTCTTCTTCATCGTCCAGCAGTTCCGCCGCTACCTGACCCCGGAACAGAACCGCCCGGGCCCGCTCTACTATTTCGTGCCGGTGCTGCTGGTCGGCTTCCTGCCGTGGCTGTCGGTCGCGTGGCAGAGCCTCCGCCATGCACTGCGCATGCCGCGTCAGCCGAACGGCTTCTCCCCGATGCTCGTGCTGCTGATCTGGAGCGCGTTCATCTTCCTGTTCTTCAGCGCATCGCATTCGAAGCTGATCTCGTACGTGCTGCCGGTCGCGCCCGCGCTCGCGCTGATGATCGGCGCGTACCTGCCGCTGATGAGCGCCGACCGATTCCGCCGTCACCTGCTCGGCTACCTCGTGTTCTTCGTCGTCGCGGCGTTCGGGATCATTTTCCTCGCGTATCAGGGCGACGCCCGCACGCCGAATGCGCTGTACCGCGCGTTCCAGCTGTGGCTGTACGCCGGCCTCGCGGTCGCGGGCGCGCTGACGCTCGCGGCCGCATGGCTGAACCGTCGCGTGGGCGTCGCCGCCGCGATCACCGCGTTCGGCGCCGCGTGGCTGGCGTTCGGCACGATCGGCGGCACCGGTCACGACGAATTCGGGCGCTACAGCTCGGGCGCGCTGCTCGCGCCCGCCGTGCGCGCCGAGCTGGCGAAGCTGCCGCCCGACACGCCGTTCTACTCGATCGAGATGCTCGATCACACGTTCCCGTTCTATATGGGCCACACGACGATCATGGTCCAGCGCCAGGACGAACTCGCATTCGGAATCTCGGTCGAGCCGAACAAGTGGATCCCGACCGTCGACCAATGGATCGAACGCTGGAAGCAGGAAACCCATGCGCTCGCGATCATGCCGCCCGGCCAGTACGACACGCTGGTCAAGCAAGGCGTGCCGATGCGCGTGATCGCGCGCGACAACCGCCGCGTGATCGTCGAGAAACCGCAATCGTAAGGACGCCCGCCGCATGAATCCCGTTTCGTTCGTCTGCATCATCACCGGCGTGATGCTCAACGCCTGTGCGCAACTCCTGCTGAAAGCCGGCGTCAACGCCGTTGGACACTTCGAATTCAGCCGTGCGAACATCATCCCGGTCGGCCTGAAGATCGCGACCCAGCTGCCGATCATCGGCGGCCTCGGCTGCTACGTGCTGAGCGTGGTCGTCTGGATTCTCGGGCTGTCGCGGGTCGACGTGTCGATCGCGTACCCGATGCTGTCGCTCGGCTACGTGGTCAACGCGTTTGCCGCCTGGTACCTGTTCGGCGAGGTGCTGTCGGTCCAGCGGCTCGTCGGCATCGGCATCATCCTGATCGGCGTGCTCGTGCTCGCGCGCAGTTGAGCGCGCCCCGGCCCGGCGGCATTAAGCGTCCGCCTACAAAAAATCACGGTACGAATCCGGCAACCGGTGTTTAATGCCGGTTTCGGGCCGGATCGCCCGACCCCTTTATTACCAGCCATTACAGGCCACAAGCGTTCATGAGCCAGACTACCGCTCCGTTCCTGCCGTTCACCCGCCCCGAGATCGACGAGGAAACCATCCAGGGTGTCGTCGAAGTGCTGCGCTCGGGCTGGATCACCACCGGCCCGCAAAGCCAGAAATTCGAGGCAGCGCTGTCCGAGTACTGCGGCGGCCGTCCGGTCCGCGCGTTCAATTCGGGCACCTGCACGCTCGAGATCGGCCTGCGCATCGCGGGCGTCGGCCCCGGCGACGAGGTGATCACGACGCCGGCGTCGTGGGTGTCGACCAGCAACGTGATTCTCGAAACGGGCGCGACGCCCATATTCGCCGACATCGACCCCGTCACGCGCAACATCGACCTCGACAAGCTCGAGCAGGCGATCACGCCGCGCACGAAGGCGATCATCCCGGTCTACCTGGCCGGCCTGCCGGTCGACATGGACCGCCTGTACGCAATCGCGCGCGCACACAACCTGCGCGTGATCGAGGACGCCGCGCAGGCGCTCGGCTCGACCTGGAAAGGCAAGCGCATCGGCGCAATCGGCGACATCGTGTCGTTCAGCTTCCACGCGAACAAGAACCTGACGACGATCGAAGGCGGCGCGCTCGTGCTGAACAACGAGGACGAGGCGACGCTCGCGCAGAAGTACCGCCTGCAGGGCATCACGCGCACCGGCTTCGACGGGATGGACTGCGACGTGCTCGGCGGCAAGTACAACCTGACCGATGTCGCCGCGCGCGTCGGCCTCGGCCAGCTGCCGCACCTCGAGCGCTTCACCGCGCAGCGCCGCGCTCTTGTGCGCGCGTACTTCGACGCGCTCGACGGCGGCCCGGCCGTGAAGCTGGGGCTCGGCCTGCCCGTCGCCGATTTCGAGAACAGCAACTGGCACATGTTCCAGGTCACGCTGCCGCTCGACCGTCTGTCGATCTCGCGCGCCGATTTCATGGCGCAGATGAAGGAACGCGGGATCGGCACGGGCGTCCACTACCCGGCCATCCATCTTTTCACGCTGTATCGTGCACGCGGCTTCAAGAAGGGCATGTTCCCCCACGCCGAACGATACGGCGCATCGACCGTCACGCTGCCGCTCTTCACCCAGATGACGGAAGACGACGTGCGTCGCGTGGCCGACGCCGTCAACCAGATTTGCGAACAATACGGAAAATAAGCGTACATGAATCACCTTGAAGCACGCGCCGGGCATCCGGGCGCCGCGAACCCGGAGGTATCGGTCATCATCCCCGTGTACAACGAGGAAGAGGGCCTGGCCGCGCTGTTCGCGCGCCTGTACCCGGCACTCGACGCACTCGGCACGTCGTACGAAGTGATCCTGATCAACGACGGCAGCCGCGACCGCTCGGCCGCGATGCTGGCGGACCAGTTCCACGTGCGCCCCGACACGACGCGCGTCGTGCTGCTCAACGGCAACTACGGCCAGCACATGGCGATCCTCGCCGGCTTCGCGCAGTCGCGCGGCGACATCGTCATCACGCTCGACGCCGACCTGCAGAACCCGCCCGAGGAAATCGGCAAGCTGATCGCGAAGATGCGCGAGGGCTACGACTACGTCGGCTCGATCCGCAAGCAGCGTCAGGACAGCCTGTGGCGACGCAAGGCATCGCAGATGATGAACCGGCTGCGCGAGCGCATCACGCGGATCAAGATGACCGACCAGGGCTGCATGCTGCGCGCGTACAGCCGCCGCATCATCGACACGATCAACGTGTGCGGCGAAGTCAACACGTTCATCCCCGCGCTGGCCTATACGTTCGCGCAAAACCCCACCGAAATCGAGGTCGCGCACGAAGAACGCTTCGCGGGCGAGTCGAAATACTCGCTGTACAGCCTGATCCGGCTGAACTTCGACCTCGTGACGGGCTTCTCGGTCGTGCCGCTGCAGTGGCTGTCGTTCATCGGCGTGATCCTGTCGCTCGGCTCCGCCGCGCTGTTCGTGCTGCTGCTCGTGCGCCGTTTCATCGTCGGCGCGGAAGTGCAAGGCGTGTTCACGCTGTTCGCGATCACGTTCTTCCTGCTCGGCGTGATCATCTTCGCGCTCGGCCTGCTCGGCGAATACGTCGGCCGCATCTACCAGCAGGTGCGTGCACGGCCGCGCTACCTGATCCAGGCCGTGCTCGAACAGCATGACGGCATGCCGGCGGTGCCGGCCGGCACGAATCGCACGGGGGTGTCGCAATGAAGCCGCGCGCCGTCGTCTTCGCGTATCACAACGTCGGCGTGCGGTGTCTGCAGGTGTTGCTGGCACGCGGCGTCGACGTCGCGCTCGTCGTCACGCACGAGGACAACCCGAACGAGAACATCTGGTTCGGCAGCGTCGCATCCGTCGCCGCCGAGCACGGGATCCCGGTCGTCACGCCGGCCGACCCCACCGATCCGGCACTGCGCCGCGCGGTAGCCGACGCGCAGCCGGACTTCATCTTCTCGTTCTACTACCGCCACATGCTGCCGGTGGACCTGCTCGCGATCGCGCCGCGCGGCGCGTACAACATGCACGGTTCGCTGCTGCCGAAATACCGGGGTCGGGTACCGACCAACTGGGTCGTGCTGAACGGCGAAACGGAAACCGGCGCGACGCTGCACGAGATGGCCGCGAAGCCCGACGCCGGCGCGATCATCGGCCAGACCGCGGTGCCGATCCTGCCGGACGATACGGCCACGCAGGTGTTCGACAAGGTGACGGTGGCCGCCGAGCAAACGCTCTGGCGCGTGCTGCCCGCGCTGCTCGCGGGCGATGCACCGCATCTGCCGAACGATCTCTCGAACGGCAGCTACTACGGCGGGCGCAAGCCGGAGGACGGCCGCGTCGACTGGTCGAAGCCGGCCGCGCAGGTCTACAACCTGGTTCGCGCGGTCGCGCCCCCGTATCCGGGCGCGTTCACCGACGTCGGCGGCACGCGGTTCGTGATCGCCCGCGCGCGCCTCGCGGCGCCCGGCAGCGCGGTCGCCGCGGCCGCGGCGGATTTGCCGCCCGGCCTGCACGTAAGCGATAATGCGCTATTCGGCGTCTGCGGCGACAGCCGCGCCCTATCCATTCTCGAGCTGTGGCAGCAGTGCGACGGCAGCGAAACCGTCGTGACGCCCGCGGAATTCGCGCAGTTCATTCATTCTTCCCGTCATTCATGAAAGCAAAAAAAGTCCTGATCCTGGGTGTGAACGGCTTCATCGGCCATCACCTGTCGAAGCGCATTCTTGAAACCACCGATTGGGAAGTGTTCGGCATGGACATGCAGACCGATCGGCTGGGCGACCTCGTCAACCACGAGCGGATGCACTTCTTCGAAGGCGACATCACGATCAACAAGGAGTGGGTCGAGTATCACGTGAAGAAGTGCGACGTGATCCTGCCGCTCGTGGCGATCGCGACGCCCGCGACCTACGTCCAGCAGCCGCTGCGCGTGTTCGAGCTCGACTTCGAGGCGAACCTGCCGATCGTGCGTTCGGCCGTCAAGTACGGCAAGCACCTCGTGTTCCCGTCGACCTCCGAGGTCTACGGCATGTGCTCGGACGAGCAGTTCGACCCGGATGCATCGGCACTCACCTACGGCCCGATCAACAAGCCGCGCTGGATCTACGCGTGCTCGAAGCAGCTGATGGACCGCGTGATCTGGGGCTACGGGATGGAAGGCCTGAACTTCACGCTGTTCCGTCCGTTCAACTGGATCGGCCCGGGCCTCGACTCGATCTACACGCCGAAGGAAGGCAGCTCGCGCGTCGTCACGCAGTTCCTCGGCCACATCGTGCGCGGCGAGAACATCAGCCTCGTCGACGGCGGCTCGCAGAAACGCGCGTTCACCGATATCGACGACGGCATCAGCGCGCTGATGAAGATCATCGAGAACAAGAACGGCGTCGCGTCGGGCAAGATCTACAACATCGGGAATCCGAAGAACAACTTCTCGGTTCGCGAGCTCGCGCACAAGATGCTCGAACTGGCCGCCGAATACCCGGAATACGCCGGCTCCGCGAAGCAGGTGCAGCTCGTCGAAACGACGTCGGGCGCCTACTACGGCAACGGCTATCAGGACGTGCAGAACCGCGTGCCGAAGATCGACAACACGATGCAGGAGCTCGCATGGGCGCCGCAATCGACATTCGACGACGCGCTGCGCAAGATCTTCGAAGCGTATCGCGGCCATGTCGCCGACGCGCGCGCGCTGGTCGAGCAGCAGAACTGACGGGACGCTCGCTTGGCTCGTATCGTCCTCAAGATCGACGTCGACACGCTGCGCGGCACGCGCGAAGGCGTGCCGAACCTCGCGCGCATCTTCGACCGCTTCAGTGCGCGCGCGACCTTCCTCTTCAGCCTCGGGCCCGATCACACGGGCTGGGCGCTGCGGCGCGTGTTCCGCCCCGGCTTCCTGAAGAAGGTGTCGCGCACGTCGGTGGTCGAGCATTACGGCGTGAAGCAGCTGATGTACGGCGTGCTGCTGCCGGGCCCCGACATCGGCCGCCGCGCGATCGCGGACATGCGCGCGATCCACGAAGCCGGCTTCGAATGCGGGATCCACACGTGGGATCACGTGTACTGGCAGGACAACGTGCGCGTGCGCGATCGTGACTGGACCGCGCGTGAAATGCAGAAGAGCCACGCGCGCTTCGTCGACGTCTTCGGCGCGCCGCCCGTCACGCACGGCGCGGCCGGCTGGCAGATGAACGACGCGGCGTTCGAGCAGATCGACGCATGGGGGATGCGCTATGCATCCGACGGTCGCGGCCATTCGCCGTACCTGCCCGTGGTCGGCGGCCGCACGCTGTCGCACGTGCAGATGCCGACCACGCTGCCGACGCTCGACGAAGTGCTCGGCATCGACGGCATCGACACGCACAACGTCGCCGCACATATCCTGAAGTTCACGGAGACCAATCCGCACGACCAGGTGTTCACGCTGCATGCGGAACTGGAAGGCCAGAAGCTCGCGCCGGTGTTCGAGCAGCTGCTCGCCGGGTGGCGTGCGCAGGGCCATACGTTTGCGACGATGGGCGATTACCACGCGACGCTGGACCGCGACTCGCTGCCATCGTACCCTGTCACGTGGGGCGAGATTCCCGGCCGCTCCGGCGAACTGATCGTCCAGCCCGACTGAGTTCGCGCGCGCCGGCGCCGCCGGCCCCGCCCTTGCGGCGTGCCGCCGCGACGTCCCGCCGTACCGCGCCGCCCGAGCGGCGCCTTTCCATAACAACAGGAGAAACACGTGTCCGTCGAAGTTGACCGTCAAGTTCCCGATTTCACCGCACCGGCTACGGGCGGCGACATTTCGCTGTCCGACCTGAAGGGCAAGAAGCTCGTCCTGTATTTCTATCCGAAGGACAACACGCCGGGCTGCACGACCGAAGGCCTGCAGTTCCGCGATCTCTATCCGAAGTTCAAGAAGGCCGGCGCCGAAGTCATCGGCGTGTCGCGCGACAGCCTGCGCTCGCATGACAACTTCAAGGCAAAGCTCGAACTGCCGTTCCCGCTGATCTCCGACGCCGACGAAGCGCTGTGCGCGCTGTTCGATGTCATCAAGATGAAGAAAATGTATGGCAAGGAAGTGCGCGGAATCGAGCGTTCGACGTTCCTGATCGACGCCGACGGCGTGCTTCGCCAGGCATGGCGCGGCATCAAGGTGCCCGGTCACGTGGACGACGTGCTAAGTGCTGTACAAGCGCTTTGAGCCGCGTTATATTGGGCCGCAATGAATGCCAGTTCGCCCCATATTTCTCGTAGCTGCACCGGTGCCCGTTGCGATGCTTTCCGGCACCTGACGCGCATTACGACGGTATCAGCCGAGCCGCATGTCCCTGTCGACGGGGCAGCGGCTTTTTTTATGGACTGCGCGCCGGCCCTCGGTCCGGCCCTCACCCCGTCAAGGAGCTGATCGACACTTAGGCGAACCGGCTAGACGATATTCCTGTGCGCCACCGCGCGCAAACTGCATGCGTGTACGTCACGCAGGATGCGATCAGCGGCGCACTTCATGCGACACGATTCCTCCCGAGGGACACCATGCCTTTGCCTACCCCCCCCAGCAAGCTCGGCAGCCTGCTGCCGCCCGACGAATACAAGGCGAAAGCGCGGCCCGCGAAAGCCGCGAAGAAATCCGCCGAAGGGGACGCATCCACAGCCGGTGACTATGGCCCGGCCAGCGTGGCCCAACCGATGACCGAAGCCGCGAACACGGCCGCGCCGCTGCGCGCCGTCGCGTCGTCCGCGCAAGAAGCCGCGAGCACACCCGCGCGCGGCCGCAAGACCAAACAGACCGCGGCGCTGCTGCAGCCGATGCAGGCGCCGGTCGAAGCAGCGCCCGCCGCGCCGGTCGAGGCACGCCACGACAAGCCCGCCGCCGGGAAACCGGCCGCAGCGCCCGCACGCGATGCCGGCGCCGCGACGAAGTCGCGCAGCCGCAAGCCGGCCGAGGCCGAACTGCAAAAGCTGTTCGTGCTCGACACCAACGTGCTGATGCACGACCCGAGCAGCCTCTTCCGCTTCGAGGAACACGACGTCTATCTGCCGATGATGACGCTCGAGGAACTCGACAACCACAAGAAGGGGATGTCGGAAGTCGCGCGCAACGCGCGCCAGGTGAGCCGCACGCTCGACGCGCTGGTCGCCGACGCGGGCCTGATCACGAACGGCATTCCGCTGTCGCGCCTCGGCAGCCGCGAGGCGCTCGGCCGCCTGCACTTCCAGACGACGCTCACCAACATTCCGCCCGTCGAAGGCCTGCCGGAAGGCAAGGCCGACAACCAGATCCTGGGCGTCGTGCGCGCGCTGCAGCGCGACCGGCCGGACCGTCAGGTCGTGCTGGTGTCGAAAGACATCAACATGCGGATCAAGGCGCACGCGCTCGGCCTGCCCGCGGAAGACTACTTCAACGACCAGGTACTCGAGGACAAGGACCTCCTCTATACCGGCGTGCGCGAACTGCCGCAGGACTTCTGGACCCGGCACGCGAAGGGCATGGAGAGCTGGCAGGACACGAAGACGGGCACCACGTATTACCGCGTGACGGGCCCGCTCGTCGCGTCGATGCTCGTCAACGAGTTCGTCTATCTCGAGCCGCAGAACGGCGAACCGACGTTCCATGCGATCGTCCGCGAGCTGAACGGGAAGACGGCGCTGCTGCAGACGCTGCGCGACTACAGCCACCACAAGAACAACGTGTGGGGCATCACCGCGCGCAACCGCGAGCAGAACTTCGCGCTGAACCTGCTGATGAACCCCGAGATCGACTTCGTCACGCTGCTCGGCCAGGCCGGCACCGGCAAGACGCTCGTCGCGCTCGCGGCCGGACTCGCGCAAGTGCTCGACGACAAGCGCTACAACGAGATCATCGTGACGCGCGCGACCGTGCCCGTCGGCGAGGACATCGGTTTCCTGCCCGGCACCGAGGAAGAGAAGATGCAGCCGTGGATGGGCGCATTCGACGACAACCTCGAAGTGCTGCAGAAAACCGACGACGCAGCCGGCGAATGGGGCCGCGCGGCGACGCAGGAGCTGATCCGTTCGCGCCTGAAGGTGAAGAGCATGAACTTCATGCGCGGGCGCACGTTCGTCGACAAGTACCTGATCATCGACGAAGCGCAGAACCTCACGCCGAAACAGATGAAGACGCTCGTCACGCGCGCGGGCCCCGGCACGAAGATCGTGTGCCTCGGCAACATCGCGCAGATCGACACGCCTTACCTGACCGAAGGCAGCTCGGGCCTGACCTACGTCGTCGACCGCTTCAAGGGTTGGGGCCATAGCGGCCACGTCACGCTCGCGCGCGGCGAACGCTCGCGGCTCGCCGACTACGCGTCGGACATCCTCTAACGCGCGACCGGCTGCCCGCCAGCCGTCAACGCCATGCGGCGCTCCGTTTCCGGAGCGCCGTTTTTATTTTTGGGGTCGGAAACGTTGGTCACGCTTCGTTACGCAACAGCCTCACTTACGCGCGAAACTTCAAGTAAATTCTCAGGAATGGTTGCCTAAGCCCCGCCGGAACGTCTACCATCGGGTCTGTCTGTTGTCATACGATTCGCGAGCGTTCCGCGCTCGTCCGCCTTGTCATGCTTCGAATCTGGGTTCCCGTCGCCGTCGTTTCACTGCTCGCGGCCTGCTCCAGCGTGCCGCCGCAGTCGGCCTCGCGCACCTCCGGCATGAAGATCACGACGCCGCGCGCGTTCCCGGCGCCCGCCAATTTCCCGAAATTCGTCGATCACAGCGTCGGTCAGGAAGAGATTTCGATCCAGGCGATGAGCCTCGTCGGCGTGCCATATCGCTGGGGCGGCAACACGCCGACGAGCGGCTTCGACTGCAGCGGGCTCGTGCGCTACGTGATCGGCCGAGCGGCCGACGTGAACCTGCCGCGCACGACCGCCGACATGAGCAGCCGCGGCGTGTCGATCGACCCCGACCAAGTCGCGCCGGGCGACCTGATCTTCTTCAATACGACCGGCCGCCCGCATTCGCACGTCGGCATTTACGTTGGCAAGCTGCGCTTCGTCAACGCGCCGTCGACCGGCGGCACCGTGCGGCTCGACTACCTGACGAACCCGTACTGGGCCAAGCGCTTCGACGGCATTCGCCGCGTCGCGCCGCCGCGCGGCACGCCGACGCCGTTCGATGCACCGACCTACGAGGCACGGCGCGATGCGCCGACGGCCGCACCGGCCCCGGTCGTTGCAGCCGCCTCGCCGCGACAGCCGGCCTACGCTTCGTCACAAGCCGGCGCGGCACCGTCGCCGGCTCCAGTCATCCAGGCAGTGCCGGTCGTATCGACCGCAGCGGTCGCCCCGGCAGCCGCCACGACCGCCGATCCGTACGAACCTCCGCCTCCGCGCGTGCCGGCAGCCCAGCAGCAGGCGGCGTCCGCGAATGGCGAGATGACCGCGATGACGGCGAACGCAGCCCCGACGGAGACCGGCACGCAGATTCCGACGACGGCACTGACGGCCGCCCAGGCGGCCGCGTTCGATGCGGAGCCTCCGCCCGCCGCCGCCGCGACGTCGCCGCGCGGCATCGAGCCCGTGCAGGTGCTGCGTGCGTCGACGCAATCTGCACCGCTCGGCCCGCGCATCGGCACTGCGGACGATCCGATCGCCCGCTTCGCGAACGGCAATTACTGACCGGCCCCATCCCGGCGGCAACCCCGCCATTCCCGGCCCATCTGCGCCTTTCCCGATCTCCAAAGAAAATGCGCCGCAACCTTTCGGTGTGCGGCGCATGTCGCGTCGTCAGTGAGCGTCGGAATCAGAAGATCTGATGCCCGACCCACCATCCGCCCGCGGCGATCAGCGCGGACGCCGGAATCGTCAGCACCCAGGCCCACACGATATTGCCGGCAACGCCCCAGCGCACGGCCGACAGCTTCTGCGTCGCGCCGACGCCGACGATCGCACCGGTGATCGTGTGCGTGGTCGACACCGGAATGCCGAGGAACGACGCGATGAACAGCGTGATCGCCCCGCCGCTTTCGGCACAGAAACCGCCGACCGGCTTGAGCTTCGTGATCTTCTGGCCCATCGTGCGGACGATGCGCCAGCCGCCGAACAGCGTGCCGAGACCCATCGACAGGTAGCACGCGCCGATCACCCACGCGGGCGGCGCGTCGGACGTCGCCGACGCATAGCCCGACGCGATCAGCAGCATCCAGATGATACCGATCGTCTTCTGGGCGTCGTTGCCGCCGTGACCGAGGCTGTACAGACCGGCCGACAGCAGCTGGAGCCGGCGGAAGCGCCGGTCGACCTTGCTGGGTGCGGTACGGAAATACAGCCACGACACGCCGAGCATGAACAGCGAACCGAGGATGAAGCCAAGCAGCGGCGAGATGAAGATGAACGCGACGGTCTTCATCAGGCCGTCGATGTTCAGCGAGCTCCAGCCGGACTTCGCGAGCGCGGAGCCGACGAGGCCGCCGATCAGCGCATGTGACGAGCTCGACGGAATCCCGTAATACCACGTGATCACGTTCCAGCCGATCGCACCGACCAGCGCGCCGAACACGACATAGTGGTCGACGATCTCGGGATCGATCGTGCCTTTACCGACCGTCTGCGCGACTTTCAGGTGGAAGATGAAATACGCGATGACGTTGAACGCGGCCGCGAACACCACGGCCTGCTGGGGTTTCAGCACCCCGGTCGACACGACGGTGGCGATCGAGTTCGCCGCGTCGTGAAAGCCGTTCATGAAATCGAATACGAGCGCGACGAGCACGAGCGTCGCGACCATCCATAGGGCGAGTTGTATCGAATGCATCGTGATCCGCTCAGGCGTTTTCCAGCACGATGCCTTCGATGATGTTCGCGACGTCCTCGCACTTGTCGGTGATCTCCTCGAGCAGTTCGTAGATCGCCTTCAGCTTGATGAGCGTCTTCACGTCGTCTTCCTCGCGGAACAGCTTCGACATTGCCGCGCGCAGCACGCGATCGGCCTCCGACTCCCAGCGGTCGATCTCCTCGCACTGCTTGAGGATCTGCGCCGACTGCTTCATGTCGGACAGCAATCCGACGGCCTGCTGCACGTGCTGCGCCGACTGCGTGACGATGTGCGCGAGCTGGCTCGCCTCGGACGTGACGGATTGCACGTCGTACAGCGATACGGCCGTCGCGACGTCCTCCATCAGGTCGAGGATGTCGTCCATCGTCGTGATCAACTTGTGGATCTCGTCGCGATCGAGCGGCGTGATGAAGGTCTTGTGCAGCAGATCGATCGCTTCATGCGTCAGCTTGTCAGCGGCCTTCTCGGCGGTCTGCACGTTTTGCTTGTGAATCTCGGCGTCGGCGAGATTGTCGATCAGCAGTTCGAGCTCGCGGCCACCGGAAACGATGTGCTTCGCGTGCGCGTTGAAGAGTTCAAAGAACTTGCCCTCGGTGGGCATGAATCGACCGAACATGGGATTCCTGAGAGATTGTCAAACGACTGTCACGAAAACGGGCGATATTGTACCGTTTTCGGTTGCGACGCGACGCGCGCATATGCGCGCGCCGGGATTGGATACAACGCTTGGTGAAATAACGGTTTACATCTGGTGAAGAAGTGTTACTCGCCGTAGAAGTTCTGCGCCCCCGCAAAGTTGTCGAACTTCGTGTATTGGCCCAGGAACGTGAGCCGAACGGGTCCGATCGGGCCGTTACGCTGCTTGCCGATGATGATTTCGGCCGTACCCTTGTCCGGGCTGTCCGGATTGTAGACCTCGTCACGATAGATGAACAGGATCACGTCCGCGTCCTGTTCGATTGCGCCCGATTCACGCAAATCGGACATCACCGGGCGCTTGTTCGGACGCTGTTCCAGCCCGCGGTTCAACTGCGACAGCGCGATCACCGGTACATCCAGCTCCTTGGCCAGACTCTTCAGCGATCGCGAGATTTCCGAGATTTCGGTCGCGCGGTTCTCGCCCTGCGACGAGCCCGACATCAGCTGCAGGTAGTCGACGATGATCAGACCGAGCTTGCCGCACTGGCGGGCCAGACGCCGCGCGCGCGAGCGCAATTCCATCGGGTTCAGGCCGCCCGTCTCGTCGATGAAGAGCTGCGCCTCGCTCATCTTCTGCACCGCGTGCGTCAGCTTCGGCCAGTCTTCGTCCGTCAGCCGGCCGGTACGCATCCGGTGCTGGTCGAGCCGGCCGATCGAACCGAGCATACGCATCACAAGCTGCGTGCCCGGCATTTCCATCGAGAACACCGCGACCGGCAACCCGTACTCGACCGCGACGTATTCGCCGATGTTCATCGAAAATGCGGTCTTACCCATCGACGGCCGCCCTGCGACGATGATCAGTTCGCCGCCGTGCATCCCGGACGTCATCCGGTCGAGGTCGACGAAGCCCGTCGGCGTGCCCGTGACGTCGCTCGGGTTCGCGGTGTGATACAGCGTGTCGATGCGCTCGACGACCTGCGTGAGCAGCGGGCCGATCTCGAGAAAGCCCTGGTTGCCGCGCGCGCCCTCTTCGGCGATCGAGAACACCTTCGATTCGGCCTCGTCGAGCAGCTGGCGAACTTCCTTGCCCTGCGGATTGAACGCGTCGGCCGAGATTTCGTCGGCGACCGACACGAGCCGACGCAGCACCGCGCGGTCGCGCACGATTTCCGCGTAGCGACGGATGTTCGCGGCGCTCGGCGTATTCTGCGCGAGTGCGTTCAGGTACGCGAGGCCGCCGACGTCGTCGGCCTTGCCGGACGTGGTCAGCGCTTCGTACACGGTCACGACGTCGGCCGGGCGCGTCGACGCGATCAACCGGCCGATGTGCTCGTAGATGATCCGATGGTCGTAGCGATAGAAGTCGCCCTGCGACAGGAAGTCGGCAATCCGGTCCCATGCCGCGTTGTCGAGCAACAGGCCGCCGAGCACCGACTGCTCGGCTTCGACCGAATGCGGCGGGACTTTCAGCGATTCGATTTGAGGATCTTGCGGCGCGTTCATGGGTTGGGATTATCGCGAATTGATCGCGGCAGCGCTACCGCTCCGGCGATCGGGCAATAAAAAAGGCAGGCCCCGGTTGCCCGGGCGCCTGCCCTTGTCCGGACGGCGGAAGCCGCCCGGAAAGCTTGCATACGCTTACGCGTGGTCGCCGATCACGTTGACCGTGACGTCGACGACGACGTCCGTGTGCAGCGCGACCTGAACGTTGTGCTCGCCGATCATCTTCAGCGGGCCTTCCGGCATACGAACTTGCAGCTTCTCGACTTCGAAACCTGCCTTCTTCAGCAGTTCCGCGACGTCGCCGTTCGTGACCGAGCCGAACAGACGGCCGTCAACGCCCGACTTCTGCGTGATTTCGAACGACTGGCCGTTCAGCTTCTCGCCGACTGCCTGCGATGCCGCCAGCTTTTCAGCGGCGATCTTTTCGAGTTCAGCGCGGCGAACTTCGAATTCGGCGATCGCTTCCTTCGTTGCACGGCGAGCCTTGCGGTTCGGGATCAGGAAGTTGCGAGCGTAACCGTCCTTGACCTTGACGATATCGCCCAGGTTGCCCAGATTGGCGACTTTTTCCAACAGAATGATTTGCATTCGAATTCTCCTTATTGCGTCGCCTGATTACGCCTTGTGCTGATCGGTGTACGGCAGCAGCGCGAGGAAACGCGCACGCTTGATTGCCGTGTCCAGCTGACGCTGATAGTGCGCCTTCGTACCCGTCAGACGAGCCGGCGTGATCTTGCCGTTTTCGCCGATGAAGTCCTTCAGCGTTTCCGTGTCCTTGTAGTCGATCTGCTCGACGCCGGCAGCCGTGAAACGGCAGAACTTCTTGCGCTTGAAGAGCGGGTTTTGTTGCTGACGACGCTTGTCGAATTTCTTACCAGTCGGGCGGGCCATGATTTCAGTCCTTTCCTATGTCCTGCAATGCAGTGATGTGAAACACCAAGGTTCTCGCGTTGCGGCTCTTCTTTGCCAGAAAGCCCGTGAACAGCGTTTCGACGCCCATCTCACGACTTTCCAGCTTGCCGCTCGCCTCACCGGCCGCCACCGCCTCGATCGTCATTTCGACCTGACGGGGAATGCCTGCTTCGACGACTTCCGTGCGGTGATGCAACGTGGCGCTTGCGATCGGAACACCTGCCGGCGTATATCGCACCGGTGCGCGTTCGACGACGCTCGCCGTCAATTGCAACCTGTTCACGTGAGTGGCGCGCTCCTTGATGGCTTAATGAGTGACGAACTTAAGCCTGCGCTTCGGTCGGCTGAGCTGCAGCCGCCTTCTTGGCTTCTTCGCGCTGAACTTCCTTCATCATCGGCGACGGGCCGGTCTCGGCCTTCTTCATCTTGACGATGAGGTGACGCAGCACGGCGTCGTTGAACTTGAACGCGTGTTCGAGTTCGTCGAGCGTCGTCTGGTCGCACTCGATGTTCATGCAGACGTAGTGAGCCTTCGCGAGTTTCTCGATCATGTAGGCCAGCTGGCGACGGCCCCAGTCTTCGACACGGTGGATCTGGCCGCCGTGCGTCGTGATCGTGGTCTTGTAACGCTCGATCATCGCGGGCACTTGCTCGCTCTGATCGGGGTGCACGATGAATACGATTTCGTAATGACGCATTACACACTCCTTGTGGATTAAAGCCACCCGGGCGTCTGAACCGGTGTGGCAAGTGAGAAGCCGAAGATTCTAACCCGGATACGGGGCGCATGCAACACCGATCGACGATTTCCGACCGGATTCGGCCATGTTTTCAAAGACTTGAACGGCGCCGGCAGCCGAAAAGGCCGTCGCCGCGCCTGTTCATGAACCGGGGACGGAGCATCGCGCACGGGATGACGTGTCCGGCGACGCGGCCTGCCGTCACTCGCTGCGCGCCCCGCCCAGCCGCGCGTCGAGCGCCGCCCTGAACGCGTCCAGCGCCGACGGCTCGGCGTCGGTCAAGGCCCACCAAGTCATCCCGGCCGCATCCCAGCGGTCGAGCGCGTAACCCTGCGACACGGCCGCATACGGCGCAGCCTGCCGCCCGACGCCGGCCGGCCACACGTACACGTCGATCACGTGCTGCCGATACCGGTAGACGAGCACTGCGACGCGGCGCCGCCCGACGTAGTCGAGCCGCCCGCCGGCCAACGGAAAACCGCTCGCCGACAGGTCCTCGACCGGCGGCGCATAGTCGAGTCGGCCGTTGAACCACGGCTTGACCGTATGCCGGTCGGTCGAGATCACGTCGATGTCGCGCGCCGACAGGCCGGCCCGAACGTGACTCGCGACCAGTTCGTCGACCGTCTGGCCGGTTTCGGCGTGGCGCGTGGACACCACCATCCCGGCGGCCGCGGCCAGCGCGATCACCAGCGCCATGCCCCAGCCGAGTCCCGGCAGCGCCGGGACACGCGGCCCCGGCCCGGCAGGCGCCGGGCGAGCCGGCTCGCCGCGCCCGGTCAGCCATGAAAACCAGCGGCGACCGTTCGGTCGAGGCCGCGGCCGCGCCGCCACGTCAGGCCCCGGTGCCGCGTGGGCCTGGCTGCGCTCTCCCGCGCCGCCCGCCGCCGGCAGCCCCGCGAGGATGCTCGCCCGCAGCGCATTCGGCGCGCGATGATAGTCGGCCTGCCGCACGATCCGCCCCAGCGCGACGATTCGTTCGCGTTCGCGGCGGCACGCGTCGCACCCTTCGACATGCCGCTGGATGCGCAATGCATCGGGCGCCGACAGCTCGCGGTCGACGTCCGCGTCCAGCAACGCTCGCGCTTCGTTACAGTCCATCGATCGCCTCCGATGCGGTTCCGCTTGCCGACGCGCGTCCCGGCGCGGGTTTGGACGTCGACGCCGGCGCCGCCGTGTCGCCCAGCAGCGCGGCGAGCCTGCGCCGGCCGCGCGCAAGCCGCGACATCACGGTGCCGACGGGCACGTCGGCGATCGCCGCGATCTCGCGGTAACTCAAATCCTCCATCTCGCGCAGCACCAGCACCTCGCGATATTCGGGCGCCAGCTTCGCGAGCGCCGCATTCACGAGCCGCACGTTCTCGCCGCGCAGCAACTGCGCGAGCGGATCCTCGGTCGCCGGCTGCCAGTCGTCGGGTACCTCCGTGTCGTCGAGCGTATCCGGCAATGCAACCTCGTGCGCGTGGGTACGGCGGCGCCATTCGGTGTACCAGGTGTGGCGCACGATCGTCAGCAGCCACGGCCGCGCGTTGTCGCCGCGGCACGAGTCGACGAAGCGCAGCGCGCGCATGCACGCGTCCTGGACGACGTCGTCCGCGTCGCCCGCATTGCCGCTCAGCCAGCGCGCGAGGTTGTACGCGGCGTCGAGATGCGGCAGCACGAGCGCGCGAAACCGCTCGCCGCGCGCGACCGCGTCGTCCTCCGTCCGTTCGTCGACCGCCTGTCCGGCTTGCCCCACATGGCCTCCCTCGTCCTGGCGGCCGAAGCCGCGCCCGTTCCGCGTCCGGTGCCCGGACAGACCGGCAGCGTGCGCACTCGATGACCTTACCGCCGCTGCGTCGAGTTTATTCCCGCATGCAGCCGACGATGCGCAAAAAAATGCCGGAACCTGCCGCGCCCGTTACGGCGTGGTGCTCCAGTAGCCTGGGCGCGCATACGCTTCGCGCAGGTAGTCGATGAAGTAGCGCACGCGCGCGGGCACGTAGCGTTGCTGCGGATAGACCGCGAGGATGTCGTAGTCCGGCAGCGCATATTCGTCGAGCACCGTCTCGAGTTCGCCCGTCTCGAGCTGCGCGGCGATTTCCCAGGTCGAGCGCCAGCCGAGCCCGAGGCCTTCCGCCACCCAGCGGTGCAGCAGCTCGCCGTCGTTGCAGTCGAGATTGCCGGCCACCCGCATCGTCACGATCTTGCCGTGGCGCTGGAAATACCAGCCGCGGTTCTGGCCCCCCTGCAGGTTGAAGGCGAGACAGTTGTGCCTGAGCAGGTCGTCGAGCGACTTCGGCCGGCCGTGGCGGCGGAAATAGTCGGGCGTGCCACACACGACACGCCGGTTCGACGCGAGCTTTACCGCGACGAAGTTCGGGTCGACCGAGCCGCCGATCCGGATCGACAGGTCGTAGCCTTCGCGCACGAGATCGACGACGCGATCGGTCAGGTTGAACGACAGCTGCATTTCCGGCTTGTCGACGAGGAAACCGGGCGCGTGCGGCGCCACGTGCTTGCGGCCGAACGCGGCCGGCGCGGACACGATCAGGTGCCCGCTGACCGCGCGGCGGCCGGCGGCCAGCTCGTTCTCGGCCTGGTCCCATTCTGACAGCAGCCCGCGGCAGCGCTCGAGGAACGCGGCGCCCTCCTCGCTCACCACCAGCCGCCGCGTCGAGCGGTACATCAGCTTCACGCCGAGGCGCTTCTCCAGCGCGTCGATGCGCCGCCCGAGCACCACCGGCGACACGCCCTCCTCGAGCGCGGCCGCCGCGAGGCTGCCCGCGTCCGCGACTCGCACGAACGTCTCGATCTGCTTGAAACGATCCATCTCCCGTCTCCGTCCCGGCTCCGACACCGGCGGGGAAATCCCGTCCGGCCGTCATTCCATACTTTTAGTTTCGAAATAAGCGACTTCGGCTGATCTTATCAAACCTTTCCTGCGTCCCTAAAGTGTTCCCAACAGACCGATTCGCAAGATCCGCACATTCAAGGAGACATTCATGGCCAAGATGAGAGCCGTCGACGCAGCCGTACTCGTGCTCGAGAAGGAAGGCATCCAGACCGCATTCGGCGTGCCGGGCGCGGCAATCAACCCGTTCTATTCCGCGATGCGCAAGTCGGGCGGCATCAGCCACGTGCTGGCCCGCCACGTCGAGGGTGCGTCGCACATGGCCGAAGGCTTCACGCGCGCCGCGCCGGGCAACATCGGCGTGTGCATCGGCACGTCGGGCCCCGCCGGCACCGACATGATCACCGGCCTCTACTCCGCATCGGCCGACTCGATTCCGATCCTCGCGATCACGGGCCAGGCACCGCGTGCGCGCCTGTACAAGGAAGACTTCCAGGCCGTCGACATCGAGTCGATCGCGAAGCCCGTCACCAAATGGGCCATCACCGTGCGCGAGCCGGCGCTGGTGCCGCGCGTGTTCCAGCAGGCGTTCCATCTGATGCGCTCGGGCCGCCCGGGCCCGGTGCTGGTCGACCTGCCGATCGACGTACAGCTCGCCGAAATCGAATTCGACATCGACACGTACGAACCGCTGCCGGTCTACAAGCCCGCGGCGACCCGCGCGCAGATCGAGAAGGCGCTCGCGATGCTCAACGACGCTGACAAGCCGCTGATCGTGTCGGGCGGCGGCGTGCTCAACGCGGCGGCCGAAGACCTGCTCGTCCAGTTCGCCGAAACGATCGGCGTGCCCGTAATCCCGACGCTGATGTCGTGGGGCGCGATTCCGGACGACCACCCGCTGATGGCTGGCATGGTCGGCCTGCAGACGTCGCACCGCTACGGCAACGCGACGATGCTCGCGTCCGACTTCGTGCTCGGCATCGGCAACCGCTGGGCGAACCGCCACACGGGCAGCGTCGAGGTCTACACGAAGGGCCGCAAGTTCGTGCACGTCGACATCGAGCCGACCCAGATCGGCCGCGTGTTCGGCCCGGATCTCGGCATCGTGTCGGATGCGAAGGCCGCGCTGGAGCTGTTCGTCGCCGTCGCGCAGGAATGGAAGGCCGCCGGCAAGCTGAAGGACCGCAGCGCGTGGGTGTCCGAGTGCCAGGAACGCAAGCGCACGCTGCAGCGCAAGACCCACTTCGACAACGTGCCGGTCAAGCCGCAGCGCGTGTACGAAGAAATGAACAAGGTGTTCGGCCGCGACACGTGCTACGTCAGCACGATCGGCCTGTCGCAGATCGCCGCCGCGCAGTTCCTGCACGTGTTCAAGGCGCGCAACTGGATCAATTGCGGCCAGGCCGGCCCGCTCGGCTGGACGATCCCCGCCGCGCTCGGCGTGCGTGCGGCCGACCCGCGCCGTCCGATCGTCGCGCTGTCGGGCGACTACGACTTCCAGTTCATGATCGAGGAGCTGGCCGCCGGCGCGCAATTCAAGCTGCCGTACGTGCACGTCGTCGTGAACAACTCGTACCTCGGCCTGATTCGCCAGGCGCAGCGTGCGTTCGACATGGACTACTGCGTGCAGCTCGCGTTCGACAACGTCAACGCACCGGAGCTGAACGGCTATGGCGTCGATCACGTGGCGGTCGCCGAAGGCCTCGGCTGCAAGGCGCTGCGCGTGTTCAAGCCGGAGGAGATCGAACCGGCGCTGAAGCAGGCGCAGGCGCTCGCGGAAGAGTTCAGCGTGCCGGTCGTCGTCGAAGTGATCCTCGAGCGCGTGACGAACATCTCGATGGGCACCGAAATCGACGCGATCAACGAGTTCGAGGAACTCGCCGAGAAGGCCGAACACGCGCCGACCGCGATCTCGATGCTCGACTGATCCGCACGACATTTTTTGACTGACCGACCGAAGAGGCTTAGCTCATGCCGAAGTTTGCTGCAAACCTGACCATGCTGTTCAACGAAGTGCCGTTCCTCGACCGCTTCAAGGCGGCCGCGGACGCGGGCTTCGACGCCGTCGAGTTCCTGTTCCCGTACCCGTACGCGAAAGAGGAGCTCGCCGAACGGCTCGAGACGCACCGCCTGCGCCTCGTGCTGCACAACCTGCCCGCCGGCAACTGGGACCAGGGCGAGCGCGGCATCGCGTGCCTGCCCGATCGCGTCGGCGAGTTCCAGGAAGGGGTTGGCCGTGCGATCGAGTACGCGAAGGCGCTGAAGGTGCCGCAGCTGAACTGCCTCGTCGGCATTCCGTCGGCGAGCACGGCGCGCGACAAGACGTTCGTCACGATCGTCGATAACCTGCGCTTCGCCGCCGACGCGCTGAAGCGCGAAGGCATCCGCCTGCTGGTCGAGCCGTGCAACAGCTTCGACATCCCCGGTTTCGCGCTGAACCGCTCGTCCGAAGGGCTCGACGTGATCCGCGCGGTCGGCTCGGACAACCTGTTCCTGCAGTACGACATCTATCACATGCAGCGCATGGAAGGCGAACTGGCCGCGACGATCGAACGCAACCTCGCATTGATCGGCCACGTCCAGCTCGCGGACAACCCGGGCCGCAACGAGCCGGGTACGGGCGAGATCAATTACGCGTTCCTGTTCGCGCTGCTCGACCGGCTCGGCTACGCCGGCTACGTCGGCTGCGAATACAAGCCCCGCACCACCACGACGGAAGGGCTCGGCTGGCTGCAAAGCGTCGCCGGCTGCGCACCGGGCTCGGCGCGTCGCGCCGCCTGAGATCCGCCCTTCCCGCGGCTTTCCCACATACGCCCCAATAGGAGACTTTCACACATGGCAACCATCGGTTTCATCGGCCTCGGCATCATGGGCGCGCACATGGCGCGCAACCTGCTCAAGGGCGATCATCAGCTCGTCGTGAACGGTGCGTTCCCGATTCCCGACGACCTGCGCGCCAGCGCGAAGGTCGTCGCGAACTCGACCGAAGTCGCGCAGAACGCCGACATCATCATCTCGATGGTGCCGGACACGCCCGACGTGCGTAACGTGCTGTTCGCCGACGACGGCGTCGCGAAGGGTCTGACGGCCGGCAAGCTCGTGATCGACATGAGCTCGATCTCGCCGCTCGACACGCAGGAATTCGCGAAGCAGATCAATGCGCTCGGCTGCGACTACCTCGACGCGCCGGTGTCCGGCGGCGAAGTCGGCGCCCGCGAAGCGACGCTGACGATCATGGTCGGCGGCCCGGAGAAAGCCTTCGAGCGCGCGAAGCCGCTGTTCGAGAAGATGGGCAAGAACATCACGCTCGTCGGCGACAACGGCGCGGGCCAGACCTGCAAGGTCGCGAACCAGATCATCGTCGCGCTGAACATCGAAGCGGTCGGCGAAGCGCTGCTGTTCGCCGCCCGCTCGGGCGCCGATCCGGAGCGCGTGCGCCAGGCGCTGATGGGCGGCTTCGCCGCGTCGCGCATCCTCGAAGTGCACGGCGCGCGCATGACGAAGCGCACGTTCGATCCGGGCTTCCGCATCGAGCTGCACCAGAAGGACCTGAACCTCGCGCTCGACGGCGCACGCAAGCTCGGCCTCGCGCTGCCGCACACGGCGAGCGCGCAGCAGCTGTTCAGCGTGTGCGCATCGCACGGCGGCAAGGCGTGGGATCACTCGGCACTCGTGCGTGCGCTCGAGATCATGTCGAACTTCGAGATCGGCCAGACGCCGGCCGCGTAACGCCGACGCAACGACGCGCGTATCGCTGCAACGGCGAACGCGTGACGCACACACGCGATCCGGCTACGGCCGGTCGCATCGATGCGCGCCTGCGCGTGCATCACGATGGGGCGCCCCGCCGCGCATTGCTGAAATGCGTGCATGGCGGGGCGAAAAACGCCGCTCTGGGCTGAGAGCGGCGTGGTGGGGTCCGCAGCGGCACCCGGCGACGCCGGGGAAGCCTTGGTCGGTCAGACGTCGTCGTCGGGTGTCCGCCTGTCGGATTTCGCGTATTACACTTCTTTACGTTCGGGCGTGCGATTTTTCATGCAATCGTCGCGATGAACGCCTACACTTTCGCCACGCCTTTCGAGAAATCCGCCGCGCCTGCGCTCACTCCGGTGATCGCGCCCAGCGCGGTGTTTTTTTCGCCACTTCACGGCGCGTTTTCTTTTCAACCACCTAGGGAGTGCAGCGATGGGTCTTCTTTCGTTTATCAAAGAGGCGGGTGAAAAACTGCTGGGTCACGCCGATGCGCAAGCAGCGGAAGATCCGAATGCCGCGAACCAGACCGCGGCCGATGCGATCAAGAACTACATCAACACGCAAGGTCTCGACACGTCGAACCTGACGGTCGCGTTCGACGGCGCATCGCGCACCGTCACGCTGTCGGGCAGCGTCGCCGACCTCGACACGAAGGCGAAGGTCAAGGTCGCGGCCGGCAACGTGCAAGGCGTCGCGGGTGTCAACGACGACGATCTGCAGCCGGACGATCCGGAAGTTCAGTACCACGACGTGAAGCCGGGCGACACGCTGTCGGCGATCGCCAAGGAAGTGTACGGCGACGCGAACAAGTACCCGGCGATCTTCGAGGCGAACAAGCCGATGCTGTCGAGCCCCGACCGGATCTATCCGGGCCAGAAGCTCGTGATTCCGCCGCAGTCCTGAGCATTCGCGCAGCACTGACGCAAAAAAGGCAGGCCATCGGCCTGCCTTTTTTTCATGCGCGCCGCCCGATCGGCGGCCAGCGGTCACAGCGTGTCGAATGCGCGTTGCAGCGCGTCGCGCCCGATCATGCCGTTCGCGAGCGCGAGCATCAGCAGCACGCGTGCCTTGAACGGGCTCAGCGACCCGGCGCTCACGAAACCGAGCGCGTCGTCGTTCGCGGCGCCGTTGCGCATCACGTGCCCCGAGCCGACGCGCGACGCACGCACCACGGCGACACCCGCTTTCGCCGCATCGGCGAGCGCCGCCTGCAGCGTCGCGTGGATCGACCCGTTGCCGGTGCCCGCGACGACGAGGCCGCGCACGCCGGCCGCGACGAGCGCGTCGACGGCCGTGCGCGTCACGCCCGCATAGCTCGCGACGACTTCGACCGGCGGCCACGTGGCCGCGATCGCCAGGTGGGCATCGCGCGAACGCGTCACGCGGCGCGCGAATTCGACGCGGCCGTCCTGCACCCAGCCGAGCGCGCCCAGTTCCGGCGACTGGAATGCGTCGACCGCGTAAGTGCTCGTCTTCACGACGTCGCGCGCGCCGTGGATCCGGTTGTTGAACGCGACGAGCACGCCCTGCCCGCGCGCGGCCGGGTGAGCGGCGACCGTCACCGCGTTCAGCAGGTTCAGCGGCCCGTCGGACGACAGCGCGGTGGCCGGCCGCATCGCGGCCGTCAGCACGACCGGCTTGTCGCCGGTCACGACCAGATGCAGCGCGTACGCGGTTTCCTCGAGCGTGTCGGTACCGTGGGTGATCACGATGCCGTCGATCGCCGGATCGGCCATCAGCGCGTCGATGCGCGCGGCGAGCGTATTCCACAGCGGCAGCGCGAGATCCTTGCTGTCGATGCTGGCGACCTGCTCGGCATCGATGCGCGCGACCGACGCGAGCGCCGGCACCGCGTCGAGCAGGAAATTGACGCCGAGCGCGCCGGCCTGATAGCCGGCCGTGCTGGCGGCGTCCGGCGCGGCGCCGGCGATCGTGCCTCCGGTGGCGAGTACGGCGATGCGCGGCAGCGCCGGCGCGGACGAAGAAGTTGCGGAGTTCGGAGTATTCATGGCCGCGATTGTAATGGCTCGCGGCGGGCATCCGGTAGGTCACGTGCGCGAGACCGGAGCCGAACGCGTCGCGTCATGGTTTGTCCCGATCGCCGGCGAGCGCACGCCGTCAACGGCCACGCCGCCCGCCGCGTTATAGGAATGCCGTTTTGGTGTTTTCACATTGATTTGCCATAATCGGAGCGCGCGGCGCGATGTGACCCTGTTCCGTTGCGCCGGGCTTCGTGACGGCGTCGATATAAAACGCAATTCACCCCATGGGAGTGTCGAAATGAAAATCCAATCGCTCGTAGCCGCAGTGCTTCTCGGCGGCATGCTGGCTTCCCCCGCTTTCGCGGCGAACAGCCAGCAGGACAAGATGAAGGCCTGTAACACCCAGGCCGCCGGCAAGACGGGCGACGAACGCAAGGCGTTCATGAAGGACTGCCTGTCGGCCAAGCCCGCGAAGAAGATGTCGCAGCAGGAAAAGATGAAGGCCTGCAACACCCAGGCCGCCGACAAGAAGGGCGACGACCGCAAGGCGTTCATGAAGAGTTGCCTGAGCAGCCAGCCGGCCGCCTGAGTTCCGGCGCTCCCGCGCGAATGCCGCGCACCGCTTCGGCGGGCGCGGCATTTTTCTTTTCGTTGCATGCGCATCGACGCGCACGATGACGCCGGATGCGTCGCCGTGCCGTCCGGCCGACGGCATCGCCGCCGTCGCCATATGCTCCACCGCCCTCCCGCCGCACTCTCCCGCGAGCCGTACGAATGCCGCCACATGGTGCGGCAATTCGCCGCGATTTCTTCTATGATGGCTGCAACGCGGCCCACCCAAGTACAAGAAGCGCCATCGGGCCGCCCTCGAGACGGACGCGCACGCCGCGTCAAACGGAGGCATGGATGGCATGGAGACAACACCGCTGGTTCCGCCGCTGGCTGATCGTGATCGTGTTCTGGGCCGTGCCCGTCGCGATCGTCGCCGTGCGCGAGATCCGCGAGGAAATGGCGTACAACAAGGCCGACCTGCAGCTCGCGCTGACCACCTGGCAGCTCACCGATGCACAGCAGGCGGCAGGCGCCGCCGCGAAGTGCCACGGCGATCCTGACGCGGCGCGCGCCGCCGGCTGCCCGGCCGACGTGCTGGCCGCCAACGCGGCACGTCAGCAGGCTGCCCGGGACGAATACGTGGTGCGCCGCAATACGCTCGCCGGTTATCTGTGGCACGCATTCGTCGGCTACTGGGTCGTGCCGGCCGCGTTCCTGTTCGCGTGCGGGGTCGTGATCGCGCTGATCCGCCGCGCGCTGCGGCGCCCGCCGATCAAGCCGCCCGCCCCGCCGGCACCGCCCGTCACGCCGCACTGACGCGCAGCAACGCCCCCTTCCCTTTTCCTGCCGTCCCCGGCCGGCCGCGCGACGTATCGCCGTACGCGCGCCGGTCCGTTCGTTGGCGCGCCGCGACACCCCAAAACGATTTGACGCCTTTTCATGCACGAATGAAAAGGGGTTGTAATCCACTGTGATATAACTGCCGACGTGATCCGCTCCTTGAGCGAGACTCACTCCGAACATCACCCGATGGAGAAGAACGATGCAAAAACGGAACCTTGTGCTGAAAGCCGCCGCTGCGCTCATCGTCGGCAGCCTTGCGCTCACCGGTTGCACCACCACCCCCGACAAGCCCGACAATGCCGCGACCAACGCGTCGAAGCGTCAGGCGATCGACTCGAGCGTCGATGCAACGCTGTCGCGCATGTATTCCACGGTCAAGGGTTCGCGCGAACTCGTCGCGAAGTCGCGCGGCGTGCTCGTGTTCCCGGACGTGATCCAGGCAGGCTTCATCGTCGGCGGCCAGACGGGCAACGGCGCGCTGCGCGTCGGCGGCAGCACGGTCGGCTACTACAACACGTCGTCGCTGTCGGTCGGCCTGCAGGCCGGCGCGCAGTCGAAGGCGATCGTGTTCCTGTTCATGACGCAGGAAGCGCTCGACGAATTCCGCGGCTCGGATGGCTGGGCAGCCGGTGCCGGTGCATCGGTCGCGCTCGTGAAGATGGGC
This sequence comes from Burkholderia sp. BCC1638, assembly GCF_902833195.1. Lineage (NCBI taxonomy): Bacteria > Pseudomonadati > Pseudomonadota > Betaproteobacteria > Burkholderiales > Burkholderiaceae > Burkholderia > Burkholderia sp. BCC1638. Next base: position 26,056 of record NZ_CADFEC010000019.1, on the reverse strand, counting down.
GCGAACGGCGCGGTCGACACGACCACGGCCACCGCGCCGGTCCAGGTCATCGTGCTGACCAATGCCGGCCTGATGGGCGATGTGTCGATCAACGGCACGAAGGTCTCGAAGCTGAAGATCTGACGCCGAGGCGTCCTCGCCCGTGCGCACCGCGCGCGGGCGATGTGCAAACGGCGATGTCCTTGCGGGCATCGCCGTTTTTTTATCCGCGCGCGTGACGCGTCAGGTCGTCGAATCGATCACCTTGAAGCGCGAGCGCTTCTGCGCGCGAATCAGCGACTGGTACACGTCGACATACTGCTGCGCCATCCGCCGCGACGTGAAACGCTCCTCGAAGCGCTGCCGCACGCGTGCGCGCGGCAGCAGGTGCAGCCGGTTCACGGCGGCCACCGCGCTGATCTCGTCTTCGACGATGAAGCCCGACACGCCTTCGTCCAGCACCTCCGGCACCGCGCCGCGATTGAACGCGATCACCGGCGTGCCGCACGACATCGCCTCGATCATCACCAGCCCGAACGGCTCCGGCCAGTCGATCGGAAACAGCAGCGCATGCGCGCCCGACAGGAATTCGGCCTTCTGATGGTCGGCGATCTCGCCGATGTATTCGACGTGCGGGAGGGCGAACAGCGGCTTGATCTCGCGTTCGAAGTATTCCTGGTCCGCCGCGTCGATCTTCGCTGCGATCCGGATCGGCAGCCCGCACTGGCGTGCGATGCGGATCGCCGTGTCGACCCGCTTCTCCGGCGAGATCCGGCCGAGGAACGCGAGATAGCGCGGCTCGACGGGCTGCGGCAGGTACAGTGCGTCGGGCAGCCCGTGGTACACGGTCGTCAGCCATTTCGCCTGCGGCAGCGGCTGGCGCTGCGAATTCGAGATCGAGATCACCGGCGCGGTGTTGAACGTGTCGAACACCGGTTGCTGCTCCGGCAGGTCGAGCCGGCCGTGCAGCGTCGTCACGTACGGCGTGTCCTGCCGGTTGAAAACCGAAAACGAGTAGTAGTCCATGTGGAAATGGAGCACGTCGAAATCCTTCGCGCGGCGAGCGACCGTCTCCATCAGCAGCATGTGCGGAGCGACGCGATCGCGGATCGACGAGTCGAGCCGCAACGCGCGCGGCCACACCGGTTCGAGCTTGGCGCGGGTCGTCGAATCGCCGCTGGCGAACAGCGTCACGTCATGGCCGAGGTCGACGAGCGCCTCGGTGATGTAGGACACGACGCGTTCCGTGCCGCCGTACAGCTTCGGCGGCACGGATTCGGTCAGCGGGGCGATCTGGGCAATTCTCATGGTCCACGTCTCCTGTGTCCTCGGTCGGCCGGCACGGGGGGCAGATGCACACCGCGCTGCGTGCGGCATGCGGCCGGCATCGCGCCGGCCGAATATCCCATTATTATTCGCGATCCCGATGCCCGGAAGCATCGGGCTTTCATTTTATGGGCGTTGTTACAGACAGGATACATTCGCCCGCAGGCCGCCCATACCGCTTCGGGGTGGCCGGACCGGCGCGACGGGCATCCGGCGGCGGGCGACCGACGGCCTGTCGCCGGCGGGCCGCGCACACCGCCCCGCCCGTCAGCGCGACGGCCACTTCCACGGCGGCAGGTCGCGCGTATCCGCGTCGACGAGCACGGTCGCGCCGAGCTGCTTGTCGAGCACCAGCGACTCGCAGCCGGCCTCGCGTTCGAGCGTCGCGATGAGCCGCGCCGCGTGCGACACGACCAGCACCTGCGAACGTTGCGCGGCCTGCGCGATCAGGCGGCCGAGCGCCGGCAGCAGATCGGGGTGCAGGCTCGTCTCCGGTTCATTCAGCACCATCAGCGCGGGCGGCCGCGGCGTCAGCAGCGCGGCCGCGAGCAGCAGATAGCGCAGCGTGCCGTCCGACAGCTCGGCGGCCGACAATGGCCGAAGCAGCCCCGGCTGGCGCATCAGCACGTCGAAGCGGCCGCGGCCGCCCGGGTTGTCGATGTCGATCGAGGCGCCGGGAAACGCGTCGTCGATCGCCGCATCGAGCGCGGCGGCATCCCCGATTTCGCGAATCGTCTGCAGCGCGGCGGCCAGGTCCGCGCCGTCGTCCGCGAGCACCGGCGTGTGGGTGCCGATGTGCGACTGCCGGGCCGGCGCCTGCGCATCCGTGCGGAAATGGTCGTAGAAGCGCCACGACCGGATCCGCTCGCGCACCGCGATCATCTCCGGCGCGCCGACCGGATCGGCGAACTCGGTCATCATGCTGTCGAAGCTCGCGACCGGCTGCGGCACCGTGTGCCAGTCGCCCGACCCGGTGCGCGCGCGAATCTGCGCGCCCTGCCGGTCGACCAGCAGTGTCGACGGGCGCAGCAGCGCGCCGCCCCAGATGCATTCGCGCTTCACGACGGGATCGAGCGAGAACTGCGAACGACTCGGGACCGGCAGGCCGAGATCGATCGCATAACCGAAATCGTCGCCCGCGAAACCGAGCTTGAGGCTCACGGGCCCATTGCGCACCGTACCGGTCACTGGCATTTCGCCGCTCAGCATGGCGCGCGAAAAGCGCTCGGGGCCGGCCCACAGCGTCGACGGCAATCCGCCTTCGCGCGCGAGCGACGGAATCACGCGCCCCTGCGCCGTATCGGCGAGCAGCCGCAGCGCGCGGTACACGCTCGACTTGCCGCTACCGTTCGGCCCCGTGACGACGGTGAGCGCCGCGAGCGGCACGATCAGCTCGCGCAGCGAGCGGTAGTTGGCGATGGCGAGCGTGTTCAGCGCGGTCATGGAAAGGAAATGGCGGCGGGTATCGGCACGCGTTCAGCGGCCTTCGGTGGCCTTCGGATCGGCCGCGGTGTTGGCCGCCGTGCTGGCGGCGGGCGGCCGCGCGTGCGGCCGTTCGGGGTTCGGCTCGTCCAGCGCCGCATCGTGCGGATACAGCTCCATCCGGCTGCGCGGCAGGCATTGCGGAAAACGCGCCTGCAGGTAGGCGATCAAGCCCTCGCGCACGCGACAGCGCAGATCCCAGCACGCCGACGAGTCGGCCGCGCTGACGAGCGCGCGCAACTGCATCGTGCGCTCGGTCGCGTCGGTCACCTGCAGCACCTGCACGCGGCCGTCCCACTCGGGCGCCGCATGGACGAGCCGCGCGAGTTCCTCGCGCAGCGGTGCGAGCGGCGTGCGGTAGTCGACCGACAGGTACACCGTGCCGATGATCTCCGAGCTGCTGCGCGTCCAGTTCGTGAACGGGTTTTCGATGATCCACTGCAGCGGAACGACGAGCCGGCGCTGGTCCCACAACCGCACCGACACGAACGAGCCCGTGATTTCCTCGATGCGGCCCCACTCGCCCTGGATCACGACGACGTCGTCGAGCCGGATCGGCTGCGTGAGCGCGATCTGCAGCCCGGCGATCAGGTTGCCGAGCACCGGCCGCGCGGCGATGCCGGCAACCAGCCCCGCGACGCCGGCCGACGCCAGCAGGCTCGCCCCGACCTGGCGCACGTTCGGGAACGTCATCAGCGCGGCGCCGGTGCCGATGATCACAATCAGCACCATGACGGTTCGCACGAGCACCTTGGCCTGCGTGTGGACGCGTCGTGCGTGGAGATTGTCGGCCGCGTCCATCGGATGGGCCTGGATGATCGCGTCGCCGACGCCGGCCGCGAGCCGCACCAGCAGCCAGGTCAGCGACACGATGGAGCCGACCGCGGCCGCGGTGCGCATCCCGCCCACGAACGACATGCCTTCGTCCGCCTGGATCCACAGGAACTCGAGCGCGAGCAGCGCGAGCGTGACGAGCGACGGTTTGTCGATGTAGCGCAGGATCACGCTCATCAACGGATACGGTTGCGCGATGCGCTTGACGATGCGTGCGCCGACACGGTGCACGATCACGACGACAAGCACGACGATGACCGACACGCCCAGCGTGCCGAGCCACGCATGCAATGGCGCATCGGCGATGCGCTGCAATTCCTCGATTGAAATCATCGGCGCCCGGGATGCTTCGGTTATGAGGCGCGGCGGCCTCGTCCTGGATGCGTCGGCGACGTCCGGGCAACGCGCGCGCCCGGCCGCGGCGTCAGATCAGCTGCCGCCCCTGCACGGGAACGCCTTGCCGAGACCGAGCGACACCGCGGTGCTCGCGTTGTAGTCGGCCAGCTTTGGGTTCTCCGCGATGTACTTGCGCACCGCATCGGTCATCTGCTGCGCCCGGATGTCGGGCGGCAGGCAGAAATACTGCCCGACGCGCGGCCCCGTGGTGCCGCCGATCGCGTCGATCGTGTTGTAGACGCCATCGGCGGCGCCTTCGATGTAGGCCGCGCACGACGCCCGCGACTTGACGTCCGTCTTCGCGCACAGCCGGTCGAGATCCGCGCCCGTGAAAGCCGCCGCCGACAACGGCACGGCGAACGCCGCGGCACAAAACATAGCCCGCAACATGGTGTTCCTTATGTCAATGCGGCCCGGGGGCCGCTTGCTGCGCTGACCGGCGCGGCGGCCGGACGCACGCGGACGGCCGGATTCCGGCCGTCCGGGCGCTGCGCCACCGCGCCGAAACCGTCATTTTGCACTCTTTTGGGCATCTGCCGGCGCCGACGCACCGACGCGCACCGTCCGCTTGCTCAGGATGTCGATCGCGTCCGGCGCCTTGTAGTGCTTCGCGAACTCGAGCGCGGTGATGCCGAGCTGGTTCTTCACCTGCGGATCGGCACCCTGGTCGAGCAGCAGATTGACCGTCGTCGCGTGGTTCCCGCGCGCGGCCATCATCAGCGGCGTCGTGCCGTTCGGCGATGCGGTGTCGATATACGCGTCGTGGTCGAGCAGGATCTTGACGACCTCGTCCTGGCCGTTGGTCGCCGCGTAGTGCAGCGGCGCCCAGCCCTTCTTGCTGACTTCCGCGCCCTTGTCGATCAGCAGCTTGACGAGCCCGACGTCGCCGTTCAGCGATGCGAGCATCAGCGCGTTCTCGCCGGCCTTGTCTTCCTTCTCCAGGTCGACGTTCGGCGTCGTGGCGATCGCGGCGGCAACCTTGTCGGACTTCTCGCGCGCGGCGATCACGAGGATCGGGTCGCCGTTCGGCGCGAGCGTGTTCGGATCGAGCTTGCCGCTCTTGAGCTGCTTGCCGATGTCGGCGATGTCGTCGAACTTGACCGCCTTGACGATCGCGTCGAGCGACTCGGCATGCGCGCCGGCGGCGGCGAAGAGGCCGCTCGCGACGAGCGCGGCGGCGACGAGTGCGCGCTTGGGCAGATATGTGGTCGGCTTCGTCATTGTTGTGGGCTCCTTCCCTGGGTTGTCGGCTGGCCGCGCGTCGTTAGCGGGCGATCTTGAACAGCCGGAAAAAGTTCTGTGTCGTCGCATCGGCGAGCGCCTCGACGGCAATCCCGCGCTCGGATGCGATAAAGCGTCCGACATGGCTGACGTACGCAGGTTCATTCGGCTTGCCGCGATACGGCACCGGCGCGAGGTACGGGGAGTCGGTTTCGATCAGCAGCCGGTCGAGCGGCACGCGCCGCGCGACGTCCTGCACGTCGGTCGCATTCTTGAACGTGACGATCCCCGACAGCGAGATATGGAAGTTCTGCGCGAGCGCCTGCTCGGCAACGGGCCACGGCTCGGTGAAGCAGTGCATCACGCCGCCCGGCACGTCCGCGCGCTCCTCGGCCATGATCCGCAGCGTGTCTTCCGACGACGAGCGCGTATGGACGATCAGCGGCTTCATCGTCGCGGTCGCCGCGCGGATGTGCGTGCGAAAGCGTTCGCGCTGCCACTCCATGTCGGCGATCGAGCGGCCCTCGAGGCGATAGTAGTCGAGGCCCGTCTCGCCGATCGCGACAACCTTCGGGTGCGCGGCCAGCTCGATCAGTTCCGCGAGCGTCGGCTCCCGCGCGTCCTCGTGATCCGGGTGCACGCCGACCGAAGCGTACACGTTGTCGTGCGCCTGCGCGATGGCGAGCACGTCGGGCAGCGTCTCGAAGTCGACCGACACGCACAGCGCGTGCGTGACGTCGTGCTCGCGCATGTTCTCCAGCACGGCAGGCAGGCGGTCGGCGAGACCCTTGAAATTGATGTGGCAGTGAGAGTCGACGAACATCGTGGTTCCTGAATACGGTTGGCGGGCGCTCATGCGCTCGCCGGCAATCGTTTCCTCACATGAAGGAAACAATATGCGCTCACGCGAACATTTCCCGATAACCGAAAAACAGTTCCTCGAATACGAGCCGGGCATTGAGCGGATGGTTTTCGACCGTCCGCTGGCGCGTCACGGCCTTCATGAAGCGCGCGAACGCATTCGCGTCGACGCCTTCCGCGCACCGCGCGAGCGCGGCCGCCTGCATCGGGAAGTAGCGCGGCGCGCCGGCCATCCGCTGCGCGAGCAGATCGTACAGCCAGCGCTGCAGCCAGCCGAGCACCAGCGGCACCGGCAGCTTCTGCAGCGTCTCGCCGCACGCGAACGGATCGCACGCGGCGCCGGCCGCGAGCTGGCCGAGCGTGAAATCGCGCAGCGGGCGGTTCTCGTCGCTCGCGAGCGCCAGCGCGGCAAGCGGCGCGCCGCCGGCCTCGGCAAGCAGCGCGCGCGCATCGCCGATACCCTGCGCCGCCAGCCACGCCGCGGCCGCGTCGGGCGCCGGCACGGTCATCGGCCACTGCCGGCAGCGGCTGATGATGGTCGGCAGCAGCCGGTCGATGCGCGCCGACACCAGCAGGAACACGACGCCGGACGGCGGCTCCTCCAGCGTCTTCAGCAGCGCGTTCGACGCGGCGACATTCAGCGCCTCGGCCGGGTACAGCACGACGACGCGCGCGCCGCCGCGGTGCGAACCGACCCCGCAGAAGTCGAGCAACGCACGCACCTGCTCGATCTTGATTTCCTTGCTCGGCGTGCGCGTCTTCTTGCCGCCTTCGTCCGCGTCGGCCGGCTTCGCGTCGTCCGTGGCGCCCGGCGCCTCGCCCGCGAGCGCCTCGGGCAGCACGATCCGGTAGTCCGGATGGTTGCCCTGCGCGAACCACGTGCAGGCCGCGCAGGTGCCGCACGGCTCGCCGTTCGGCTGCGGCGCCTCGCACAGGAAGCCCTGCGCGAGATGCTGTGCGAACTGCAGCTTGCCGATCCCGGCCTGGCCATGCAGCAGCAGCGCATGCGGCCACTGCGCACGCAGTTGCTGCAGGCGGTTCCAGTCGTCGGTCTGCCACGGATAGATCATGTGGTGCGTTCCTTCGTGTTACAGCGCGGCGAGCACGCGTTCGAGCTGCTGGCGGATTTCGGGAATCGTCTGCGTCGCGTCGACGATCGCGAAGCGATGCGGCGCTTCTTCCGCGCGCCGCAGGTATTCGCCGCGGGTGCGCGCGAAGAATGCGTCCGACTCGCTTTCGAACTTGTCGGGCATGCGCGCGGCTCCGCGGCGCTCGCTCGCCACTTGCGGCGCGACGTCGAACAGCACGGTCAGGTCGGGCTGGAAACCGCCCTGCACCCAGCGCTCGAGCGTCTCGAGCTTGTCGCGCGGCAGCCCGCGGCCGCCGCCCTGGTACGCGAACGTGGCGTCGGTGAAGCGATCGGACACGACCCAGTCGCCGCGCGCGAGCGCGGGCTCGATCACGAGCGCGAGGTGCTCGCGGCGCGCGGCGAACATCAGCAGCGCTTCGGTCTCGAGATCCATCGGCTGGTTCAGCAGGATTTCGCGCAGCTTCTCGCCCAGTTGCGTGCCGCCCGGCTCGCGGGTCACGACGACCTGCCGGCCGCTCGCGGCCAGCTTGGCCTGGAGACGTTCGCAGAACCATTGCAGGTGGGTGGTCTTCCCCGCCCCGTCGATGCCTTCGAACGTGATGAATTTACCGCTCGCCATTATTGACCTCGTATGTACTTGTCCACGGCCTTGTTGTGGTCGCCGAGCGTGTCCGAGAACACGCTCGTGCCGTCGCCCTTCGCGACGAAATAGAGCGCGCTCGTCTGGGCCGGATTGATCGCCGCCTGCAGCGCGGCGACGCCCGGCAGGGCGATCGGCGTCGGGGGCAGCCCGCGGCGCGTGTAGGTATTGTAGGGAGTGTCGGCCTGCAGGTCGCGCTTGCGCAGGCGGCCGTCGTACGCATCCCCCAGGCCATAGATCACCGACGGATCGGTCTGCAGCGGCATCCCGATGCGCAGCCGGTTCGCGAACACCGCCGCGACGAACGCGCGATCGGCCGCGTGGCCCGTTTCCTTTTCGACGATCGACGCGATCGTCAGCGCTTCGTAAGGCGTCTTGTACGGCAGTCCGGGCACGCGCGCGGCCCACGCTTCGTCAAGACGCGTCTGCATCAGGTGGTACGCACGCCGGTAGATGTTCAGATCGCTCGTGCCCTTGTCGAACAGGTAGGTGTCGGGGAAGAACAGCCCCTCGCCGCTGCCGCGCTGGATCGCGTTGTCCGGCGCACCGATCGCGCGCAACAGTTCGGCGTCGCTCATGCCGGCCGTCGCGTGCGCGAGATCGGGATTGCCGTCGAGTTCCGCGCGCATCCGCTTGAAGGTCCAGCCTTCGATCACCGTCGCGACGTATTCGTTCACGTCGCCCCGCGCGATCTTCTGCAGCACGTCGTACGGCGTGATGCCGGTCTTGAATTCGTAGTTGCCGGACTTGAGCCGGCTCGACAGCCCGAGCAGGCGCGTCATCGCGACGAAGCCGAGCGGCTCGACCGGGACGCCGCCGCGCTTGAGCTGCAGCGCGACGCTCTTCACGCTGCTGCGCGGCTTGATCGTGACGTCGAGCGACGCGGCACCCAGCAGCAGCGGCCGGGTCGCCCAGTAATACCCGCCGCCCGCGCCGGCAGCGGCCACAACGACGGCCAGCGCCACGACAGTCGCGGCGCATTTCTTCAGTAGGGACATGGAAACGTGACTCAGGTAAGACCCATATAATACTTGCTCGCCTTCGTCAAAGTCAGGGTTGACTGTTCCCTCATTCCATGAGCACACCGTTCGCTTCACCGGCTGCCCAGCCCGCATCCGTCTCGCTCCCCGTTTTCTCCCGCCCGTCCGCCGCCGATTTCGACGCGCCGGGCGCCTGCATGCCGCTCGCGCAGTTCGGCGTGATCGACGTGGCCGGCGACGACGCCGCGACGTTCCTGCACAGCCAGCTCACCAACGACATCGAGCATCTCGATGCCGCGAGCGCGCGCCTGTCCGGCTATTGCTCGCCGAAGGGCCGCCTGCTCGCGTCGTTCCTCGCGTGGCGCGCCGGTCACGGCGTGCGCCTGCTCGTCTCGAAGGACGTCCAGGCCGCCGTGCAGAAACGGCTGTCGATGTTCGTGCTGCGCGCGAAAGCGAAACTGACGGACGCGAGCGACGCGCTCGCGGTGGTCGGCTTCGCGGGCGACGTGCGCGACGCGCTGTCGGGCATCTTCGACGCGCTGCCGGACGGCGTGCACGTGAAGGTCGACGGCCCGGCCGGGGCGCTGATTCGCGTGCCGGACGCGGCCGGCCGCAAGCGCTACCTGTGGATCGGGCCGCGCGCAGAAGTCGCCGCGCGTCTCGCCGCGCTCGCCGGCACGCTGCCGGTCGTGTCGCCGGCCGTGTGGGACTGGCTCGACGTGCGCGCGGGCGAGCCGCGCATCACGCAGCCGGCCGTCGAACAGTTCGTGCCGCAGATGGTCAACTTCGACGTGATCGGTGCCGTTAACTTCCGCAAGGGGTGCTACCCGGGCCAGGAAATCGTCGCGCGCAGCCAGTACCGCGGCACGATCAAGCGCCGTACCGCGCTCGCGCACGTCGCCGGCGAGACCGACACCGTGCATGCCGGCGTCGAGCTGTTCCACAGCGACGACCCGGGCCAGCCGTGCGGGATGATCGTCAACGCGGCGGCCGCGCCCGCGGGCGGCGTCGACGCGCTCGTCGAGATCAAGCTGGCCGCACTCGACAACGGCACGGTGCACCTCGGTGCGGCCGACGGTCCGGCGCTCGCGTTCGACGCGCTGCCGTACGCATGGCCGACGGAAGCGTGACGCACTGACAACCCGTTCGCACGCCGGCTCGCACATGGGAGCCGGCGCCCGACGTTTCCTGCGAGAGATTCGCCCGATGTGTCTGATCGCCTTCGACTGGCAGCCTGATGCCGCCGCCGGTCCAGTCTTTACCCTGACCGCCAACCGCGACGAATTCTTTCGCCGCACGAGTGCACCGCTTTCGTGGTGGGAGGATGTGCCAGGCGTGCTCGCCGGCCGCGATCTCGAAGCGGGCGGCACGTGGCTCGGCGTGTCGCGCGACGGCCGCTTCGCGGCGCTGACCAATTACCGCGCGCCGTTCGACATTCGCGCAGGCGCGCCGACCCGCGGCAAGCTCGTGTCCGATTTCCTCCGCGGCCCGTCCGTCGCGCCGCTCGACTACCTCGGCGAGCTGGCCGAGCACGCGGCTGTCTACAACGGCTTCAACCTGCTGGTCGGCGACTGGAAGCGGCGCGAACTCGCGTGGCTCTGCAATCGCGCGGCCGAAGGTGAAACCGGGATCGCCGCGCCGGTCGCGATCGGCGCCGGCGTGCATGCGCTGTCGAACGCGCGGCTCGATACGCCCTGGCCGAAAGTCGTGCGCAAGCGCGCCGAACTCGGCACGCTGCTGACCGACAACCCGACTCCGTCGCTCGACGAGCTGATCGAGCTGATGCGCGATCCGCATGTCGCGGACGACGACGCGCTGCCGCATACCGGCATTCCGGTCGAGCGCGAGCGTGCGCTGTCGGCTGCGTTCATCGAGACGCCCGAATACGGCACGCGCGGCACGACCGCGCTGCGCGTGACGATGAAGGAAGGCGTGCGGCTGACGGTCGACATCAAGGAACGCTGCGACGACGACGGCTCGCACCGCACCGTTCGCCCGGGCAGTTTCGAGCGCGCGTTCTCGTTCGACATCGACGCGACGCAACCGCGGTGAGCCTGCCGCCCGCGCGGCACTAGGGCGCGCGCGCCATCTCGACGTGCGGCACGCCGATTTCGACGAACGGTTCGCCGATCGCCGCGAAGCCGTGCCGCACGTAGAACGACACCGCGGCATCCTGCGCGTAGAGCCGCACGACCGGCTCGCCGCGATGCCGCGCCGCGTCCAGCAGCGCATGCAGCACGGCCGATCCCGCGCCCTGCCCGCGCGCGTCGGCCAGCACCGCGACGCGGCCGATCGTGCCGGTGCGCAGCAGCCGTCCCGTCGCGACCGCGCGGCGCGCGCCGGTCGCCTCATCGACACGGTAAGCCACCGCGTGCAGCGACAGCGGATCCTCGTCGTCGAGCTCCCATTCCGGCGGAATCCGCTGCTCGCGCACGAACACCGCATCGCGAATACGCGCGGCATCGCCGCCCAGCACGGCCCAGTCACCCGTTTCCACCCAGCCGTCGGTCATCGCTTCCTCCGCGCGGCGCCGGGCGCCGCCGCCGTCAAACGTCGTCGAATGCGGCCTTGAGCGCCGCCACCGCGTCGGCATGCGCGGCCCGCACCTCCGGCACGTAGCCGCCCATCTTGAAGAACTCGTGGATCATCCCCGGATAGCAGACCAGCGTAACCGCATTGCCGGCCGCGCGCAGCTTGTCCGCGTACGCGGCGCCCTCGTCGCTCAGCGGGTCGTATTCGGCCGTCGCGATCCAGGCCGGGGCCACACCGGCGAACGACGGCGCGAAGCGCGTGCCGTCGAGCGGCGCGAAGCGCCAGTCGTCGCGGTCGGATCGATCCCGCACGTATTGCGTGAAGAACCACTGGATCGTGTCCTGCGTCAGCAGGTAGCCGTTCGCGAGCCGTCCGTGCGATTCGGTGTCCTGGTAGCCCGTCACGCCCGGATAGATCAGCAGCTGCAGCGCAAGGTCGATGCCCGCGTCGCGCGCGAGCACCGCGCAGACGGTCGCGAGCGTGCCGCCCGCGCTGTCCCCGCCGACCGCGAGCCGCGCCGCATCGATGCCGAACGCGGCGGCCTCGCGATGCAGCCAGCGCAATGCGTCGTCGGCGTCGTTCACCGCGGTCGGGAACCGGTGCTCGGGCGCGAGCCGGTAGTCGACCGACAGCACCGCGCACTGCGCGTCGCGCGCGAACATGCGGCACAGCGCGTCGTGCGTATCGACGCTGCCGACCGTGAAACCGCCGCCGTGGTAATAGACGAACGCCGGCAGCGGTTCGGCGAGGCTCGGCTCGACCGGCAGGTACAGCCGCGCGCCGATCGTGCGGCCATCGCGCGTGGGCACGACGCAGGCCTCGACCGAATGCATCGGCGCGGGCGCGACATCGAGGATCGGCGCGCTCTTCTCGTACGCGGCGCGCGCCTGCTGCGGCGTCTGGTGGTGATAGGACGGGCGTTTCGCGCGCTCGACCATGTCGAGTATCTGGGCGATCTTCGGATTCAGCGGCATCGGTGAGGACGGCGCGTGCGGCGCCGTGAACGGACAAGCGTCACATGATGCCACGCGCGGATCAGACGAGCTGCACGAGCTGCTTGCCGAAATTGCGGCCTTTCAAGAGCCCGAGGAACGCGTCCGGCGCCCGCTCGAGTCCGTATGCGATCGTCTCCCAGTAATGCAGCTGCTTCGTCGCGACGAGTTCGCTGAGTTCGGCCAGCGCGGGCGGCCATGCGTCGGGATATTCGAACACGATGAAACCCTGCATCGTCAGCCGCGAGCGCAGGATCAGGCCCGGATTCGCGAGCGGCACGGGCACGCCGTCGTAGCCGGCAATCATCCCGCACACGGCGATCCGGCCGAATGCGTTCATCCGCGCCATCGTCGTGTCGAGCACGGCGCCGCCGACGTTCTCGAAACAGCCGTCGACACCGTCCGGCGTCGCGGCAGCCAGATCGTCGGCCAGCCGGCCGGCCTTATAGTCGACGCACGCGTCGAAGCCGAGCGTGTCGACCACGTAGCGGCACTTGTCGGGGCCGCCCGCGATACCGACCGCACGGCATCCGGCGCGCTTCGCAAGCTGGCCGACGACGCTGCCGACCGCGCCGCTCGCCGCGCTGACGACGATCGTTTCGCCGGCTTTCGGCGCGATGATCCGGTTCAGCCCGACCCACGCCGTCACGCCCGGCATGCCGGTCACGCCGAGCCAGGCGGACAGCGGCACCCGCGACGTGTCCACCTTGCGCAGCCCGTTGCCGTTCGACGTGCCGTATTCCTGCCAGCCGAACTGGCCGACCACGTGCTCGCCGACAGCGAAATCCGGGTGACGCGATTCGATCACCTCGCCCGCCGTGCCGCCGATCATCACCTCGTTCAGCGGCTGCGGCACCGCGTACGACTTCGCGTCGTTCATGCGTCCGCGCATGTACGGATCGAGCGACAGGAAATGGTTGCGGACCCGCAGCTCGCCGTCGGCGAGCGGCACGAGCGGTGTTTCGACGAGCCGGAAGTTGTCGGCGCTCGCGGCGCCTTGCGGGCGTGACACGAGCAGAATCTGGCGATTGATCGTGTTCATGGCTGTCTCCTTGGCTCCGTTCGCAGCGTGACGCGGGCCCGCTGAGAATCCGTGCCGCAAAACAAAACGGCCCTGCCCGTAACCAGGCAGGGCCGCGCGTTCCGGCGCTTACGCGTCGCTCGGGCCGGGGTGGGCATCCGGCGCCGTACGCGTGCGTTGTCGCTTGATGTCGCGGCCGACCGCGAGCCGACGCATGTACTTGAACGTGCCGAGCGCCTTCGCGACGAAGTTGCCGTCGCTGTCGCGCACTTCACCTTCGCAGTACGCCATCGTCGTCGAACGATGCATCACGCGCCCGTATGCGCGCAACTCGCCGCGCCCGGGCTGCATGAAATTCACCTTCATCTCGACCGTGACGACGCCGACGCCGTCGTCGGTCAGGCTACGGGCGGCCATCGCGAGCGCGATGTCCGACAGCGTCATCGTCACGCCGCCGTGCGCGATGCTCCACGTGTTCATGTGCCGCTCGTCGAGCGGCAGCACGATCTCGCTCGCGCCATCCTTCGCGGACACGAGCCGCACGCCGAGCAGATCGACGAACGGGCTTTCGATCGACGGGCCGTCCGTCGGGGATGCCGCGTCGCTCATCGTGCGCTGTCGGACAGGTAGTCGACGCACTGGCGCGATTCGGCCACGGCAACGACGAATTTCTTCACTTCCTGGTGAACCGGGTGCACCTGGTACGCATCGAGCGCGGCCTGGTCCGTGAAATCGGACACGAGCACGACGTCCGACGTGGCTTCGAGGCCCGGCGTCGCGATGCCGACGTCGAGTTGCAGGATGCCCGGCACGAGGTCGCGGCAGCCTTCGAGCTTTTCCTTCAGCTTCAGCGCGTTCTGCGCGCGCGTGCCGCCTTCCGCCGATTCTTTCAGCTTCCACATGACGATATGTCTGATCACTTTGTTCGCTCCAGTTCGTGTTGGTTCGCCAACCTGCCTTTAATCCTTACCAGTCGGGCATCTCGCGCCCTTCCGCAGTTCGCTCACGTTCGCCAGAAATCGCGTCCAGCCGAGAAAAAAGGGGGTATAAAAAGGGGTATCATTTTGACCACTCAAAGACGATACCCCCTTTTTCACCGTGCCACTCACCGACATCAAGATCCGACAAGCGAAAGCAGGCGACAAGCCTACCAAACTTACTGACGCCAATGGACTGTATCTGTTGGTAAATCCGTCCGGCTCCAAGCTCTGGCGATACAAGTACAGAATCGCTGGGAAGGAGAACCTCTTCGCGATCGGCGAATATCCCACCATCAGCCTTCAAGACGCGCGCGCAGCACGCGACAATGCCCGCGAACTCGTCAAGAAGGGATTGCATCCGTCCCACGCGCGGCAGGAGGTGTTGTCCGCGCGTATCAACGAAGGCAAAGCAACTTTCCGCGTCGTCTGCGACGAGTGGCTGGAGAAGAAGCGGAAGACTTGGACTGAGCAGCACTTTGGCGAGGTTCTGCGTATGCTCGAAACCGATGCATACCCATACATCGGAAGCCGCCCCATGCGCTCAATCACGGCTCACGATGTGCTTGCATTAATACGACGGGTCGAAGAACGGGGCTCCCCTTCGGTGGCGATCAAACTCCGCCAGTACGTATCCAACGTGTACCAGTATGCGGTGATCACGCTTCGGGCAGATACAGACCCCGCATCGGTGCTGCGCGGATCGGTCCTGAAGCCGCCGACAGAGAATGCCAGAGCGCTGAGCCGCGAAGAGCTGCAGAGACTCTTTCGGCAGTTGCCGACCTACAAGAGCAGACGAACCGCCATCGCGATTCGACTGCTGATGATGCTGTTCCCGAGAACGATCGAACTTTGTCGCGCGCGATGGGAAGAAATCGACTTGGGGGCTGCGGAATGGCGAGTCCCACCAGAGAAAATTAAATCTCGACGACAACACATCGTGCCGCTTCCCAAGCAAGCCGTGGGTTTGTTGCGCGAGTTGCAGGAGATGTATGGAAATCGCGGGTATATTCTGCCGATTCTGCATAGCAATCGAAAGCGTCCATACATGAGTCGCGCAACGATCAATCAGGCGATCGCCTACATGGTTCCAGACAACCCCGAACCGATAACGGGTCATGACTTTCGAGCAACTGCGTCGACCAACCTCCACGAAATGGGATGGAAGGACGAAGTCGTTGAAATGCAGTTATCGCATAAGGATAAGGACAGGACTCGCTCGACCTACAACCATGCCAAGTACCTACCGGAGCGTCGGGAGATGATGCAAGCGTGGGCGAACTGGCTCGATGACGTCGAGGAAGAGGCGTGCTGACACGGGGGTATCCCAACCGCCTCCATCAGTGACCGATGACGCAACAGTATCTGCACCCTATCCAATAGGGCCCCATACGAAAAGCGACGCCTGGACCTGACCTACGCCGCCGCGACCCTGTTTTCACATCAGGTCAATGGCCGTCGAATACACTTCACAGACGCGCGGGAAAGGTTCGGGACAAAATTTTTCGAGGCTGCTGGGTGCGAATAGGATTCGCGACGCACTCGGCACCTGGAATCGTCTCGACGTCGCCTTCAGCACTAGCACTAGCAAGACGTACGTTTCTAGATACAGGTGGCAGGACGTCCGCATGCCCTGCTCACTGTAAATCGGGCCGTTGCTTGCCCACAGTACCCCGTTGGTCGAATCGCCTCGCGAGTGCGAGAAGTTGCTAAGGCGATGATAAAGATTCCTTGCCCACGCGACCCCATCCTTATTCTCTGCCTCTGGAAAGAGGCCCCCACCGGCAATCGATCTGACGTGCGCCTCAAGCGCAGTGAACTTGGCAGTTGCGGCGAGCTTCGGCAGTGTCTTGCGAAACGCAATTTCTTTGCCGCCCTGCCACGCAAGCCACGTATCCGCTGATCGCGACAAGGTACATTCGCATGCAAGAACCGTTGCCTCCAGCGCATTTCTGAGCGCGGCAATCGCCTGCCTGTAAAAGCCGTGGAGAAGGTTGAATAACGCCGCAGAAAAGTCGTCTGCACAATCCAGCATTGCATCCGTGATGATCGAGCGACGCGGGAAGGACTCCACCCATCCCGCCCAAAGGTCGTGAAGCAACTCGACCCATTCGCCCAAGTGACTTGTCGTTCGGATCGCGACGTCATCGGGTAAGGTCATGATTCCGTCCCACGCCTCCTCCGAGATCAAATCAGAGGGCGGCGAATCGGGCTCGCCATCCGACGAAGCAAAATCGTCGGGTTCCAACACCTTCCGGCGAGCGCGAAAATCGTCGGAATCAAGCGGGCGTACCATAAACCGCTCCAGAGTCGATACGACTCGAATGATAGACCGATCGGACACACGGACGCTGGGCGCGGGTAGCAGTCTGACCACTTCGAGGGAAAAGCATGGACACAGGAAACATTTCGGCCGTCATCTCGGCAACGGCGGGCATCAGTGGCGTACTGCTGGGCAATTCGTTCGTCGCCGTTAAAGAATGGCTAACGAATAGGTCGAGGCGCCAGAAGGACACTGCGTATCTCGCGATCATCGTCGTGTCTCACTTGGACCGTTTTGCCAACAGCTGCTTGCACGTCGCGCTCGATGACGGCACCGAGTATGGCAGACCCGCCGGCCGCAACGAGGAGGAGTACGCGCCAACCACGACGCCACCTGAGTTTCAGCCGCTGGACATTGATGTCGAGTGGAAGGTGTTGCCGAAGGATCTCATGTACGCAATTCTGCGGCTTCCTGACCAAAAGGAGAAAATCCAAAACACGCTCGCCGGCATCGCGGAATTCGACGATGACTATCCAGACCATACCGAGTATTTCTGGACTCGGAGACGCGCCTATGCGGATCTAGGCCTCCAAACGTCAGGCCTAGCCCAGCGACTCCGCCGCCATGCCGGGATGCCGCTCGAATTGCCCAAGCCAGGCGAGTGGTGCCGCGATGAGGACTTGAGTGATGTAGTTAAGAAGATCGACGATAAGCGAGATGCCCACAACCGCCGCATCGCCGAAATGACCGCCGAGCGCGTTCAGGGGACGCGCACCGGAATCGAGTCGGCCTAAACGGCTTTGCAGGCCGTCATTTTTCACATTACATCAATACGTTACACAAATTGACCACACACATTTACCATGCGACGTCCGCGGACGGGGAGTGGTAGCGGTGCCAGCCCTGCCCCGCAACAAAGGCGCCTCGGTCGAAGCGATTCTGAGGCAGGTCAACCGTCATGCAGGCGCGGCTGCACGGCCATCAGAGCACAAACAGTGCGATATCGCCCTCTGATTAGATATCATGCGTGGAATCCGAGGCACAGCCTCATCAAACTAAGCTGAGTTAGCGAGCTGAATGTCAAATCAAAACGAACAACCTCTTGGCGCGGGGATCACGCCGTTTCTCAAGTGGGCCGGGGGTAAGCGCTGGCTGGCACAGACGTGCCTAGACTTATTTCCGCAGACTTACGGGACCTACTTCGAGCCGTTTCTTGGTGGCGGCGCAATGTTCTTCAAGCTCCGCCCTCACAGGGCAGTGCTGGCTGACATGAACAGAGAATTAATCGAAACGTACTCAGCGATAGCCGAAAACTACCAATCTGTTCATCGGCGCATTCGAAAGTATCATGACATGCACTCAGTGGAACAATACTACTCGGTGCGTGCCCTAGCCCCACGAAATCGTAACGATTTGGCAGCACGATTTATTTATCTAAATCGCACTTGCTGGAACGGCCTCTATAGAGTCAATAAAAACGGACAGTTTAACGTGCCAATTGGAACAAAGAGCAACGTACTACTTGACACGGATGATTGGCCTACAGTTTCCGCAGCATTAAAACAAGCAAAATTAATTGCCTCCGATTTTGAGCCAATTATTGATCAAGCAAAAATAAATGACATTGTATTTGCCGACCCACCTTATACGGTAAAACACAACAACAACGGCTTCATCAAATACAACGAGAACATTTTCGCATGGCAAGATCAGGTTCGCCTACGAGATGCACTTCTGCGAGCGAAGAAACGCGGAGCGCATATTTTTTGCACAAATGCAGACCATAGTTCCATTCGAGAAATATACGAAGGCCACTTCACCGTTACAAGCGTTGCACGAGGAAGTGTAATTTCGGGGAAAGCAGACGGCCGAGGGAAGACTTCGGAATTGCTTATTACCGCTTGAACTTGATATCAAATATATGAGCACATCGACCAAAAATAAGCTGGGGAAGCTTCTCGATATTAGAAAGAAAATTCCAATTTTCGGGCACATCTTCGAGTGTCGACCGAAAGATTTCTGGGATTCTGTCGTCGAGTATTCGAATACCCTTCTTTGGTCCACAATGCCATTCTGGCTTGGCGCACTCATACTGTTTTATCAAAAACAGAATGGCGACAAGAGTTTCATCGACACGTTCACCGGCACATTCAGCAACGGGGAACTTTTAGTTTTCACCATTGGCGCCGTTACCCCAATCACATATCTGACGCTGCTAGAAGATCCAAAGGGCTCATTTCCGCATCGCCTTTCACTCGGAACTCTTGCAATGTTCCTCATAGTGATTTGTGCGTCGCTTTTTGCGTTACAGAAAAGTCAAGTCGGTACAAAGGGCAATCTCGTCTACTTTTCGTCACTCGTTTTTGCCGCAATAGCAATTACACTGCGATACGTGTCGATTCTCTACAACAAGACAAAATTGCCGGTAACCACGGAAAACGATCTGGTTGAAAACGGGCAAAAATTCGTCCGCGACTTTATGATGGCTACAGACGTAACGGTAACAGCGCATCCGATAGCTACACCATCAACCGGCCAAGATGATTTCGACCGAAGATTCGGGGATGCCACCGGCGGCAAGCCCGCTAACGGTCGTTGACGCGAGAGGCTTTCCATATGATCACCGAATCGGAAAAAGAACTGGTCCTGCCGTGCCTCCGCCTGAAGCAACCGATGGGCGAATTCTATGTATGCAAAATCTCCGCTAAAGATCTTTGCGATATCACGTATTTCGATATCCGCCAAATGCTTGGCGATCGAGAAATGGACACTTACATCGGAATTCAGCGAAAAATCGAGCCATCACGCGTTGTCGGACTGCAGACATACGTCAACACAATGGACGCATGCTTTCCGACGTCAATCGTTCTTTCGGTAGATGAGCAATGTGCCGTATATAACGATGGTACATCGACACTCACCCTCAAAAACGACCCAAACCCCGAAGACGAGAGTGGCCAAACCCTCTATCGTGGAATTGCAAAAGTAATTGATGGCCAACATCGGATCGAAGGACTGCGAGGACTTATCGATGGTCAATTTGAATTAACGGTAAGCATTTTTGTCGGCCTCGACGTTGAAGATCAAGCGTATATTTTCTCAACCGTCAACCTTGCACAAACAAAAGTAAATAAAAGTCTCGTCTATGATTTGTTTGATTTTTCTAAATTTAGAAGCCCGCAGCGCACCTGCCACAACATCGTAATCGCACTTGATCGACGCGAGGGCGGACCATTCTATCGACGGATTAAACGGCTCGGCAGCGCAACCGCTGGTCGTCATGGCGAAACATTGACACAGGCTACGTTTGTTGAGGCGCTTATGCCTTTCGTTTCGTCACAACCCGCACTTGATCGAGATCGAATCAAACGAAATCTTCCACTCCCACGGGCCGAAGGCACGGAAAACACGAAGCTTATATTCCGCAACCTCTTTGTGGATGAAAAAGATATCGATATCGGTGTAATTTTATTCAATTACTTTACCGCCGTAAGTTTGCGGTGGCCCAATTCGTGGAATTCGACAGAGCGCGGCAATATACTTAACAAAACCAACGGCTTCAAAGCACTTATGAGCTTTCTGAGACGAGTCTACGTTTCACTTCGGCATAAGAGCATTGTTCCGTCAGTGGAAATGTTCTCAGAAATTTTCGACAGAATGGATCTGCAAGATGGAGAATTCACCACCGAGCACTATCCACCGGGTACTAGCGGCGAAAGTGAGCTGCGGAAAACACTCTTAGCTCAATCTAAATTGGATGAGAATTTTTCACCACGTCAGCCAAATCTCATTTAACCAGATCGATGTTCGTTAAATGTGTTTAGCAGCTTGGGGCCCGACAATCACGTGGGCCCCAAGTTACTTTGGCGCAGTAGTCATCTGTTCCGGAGGGAACAACTGCAACATCGCACGCGCAGCTTCAACGTTCTTCGAGTGTAGCCATTCGTCGTAGTCGACCGGACGCAGTATGACCACCGACCGCTTTTCGTCGCCGGGCTTGTGCATACGCCCCATCACGGCATGGCCGTCTGCGTTGACGGTCATCATGGTCATGCCGACCAGCGAGCGACCGTCATCACCTTCGTAGCGCCGCCATATGCCGGCGACACAATACGGTTGCCAATCCGTTAGTCCGATCCGCTGCCAGACGTTCCGCCCCGTTTCGTAGCAAGGCTCGTATATCCATCGGACTGGGATCAGGCAGCGCTGGCCGGCTCGCCACGCCTTGCCGTACAGCCGGGACTCGCCGACCGTTTCCGAACGGGCGTTGACGGTGTCGAGCTTTCTCCGCTTCTTGCCGTTGTCGTCGACGCGATCTGGCTGCATGAACTTCGGCCAGAACCCGAACACGGCCTTGACGATGCCAAGGCCATCTCCGTCCGCCCATGCGATCGGCGCGGCGTAGTCCGGGTACACATCCGGCTCCCAAGGGTCGCGGCGGTACAGATCGCCGACGCCAACTTTCAACTCATTGATGCCCGGATCTTCGTCTGGCGCTTTGTAATTTGTGCACACTGCCCGCCCCCATTTTTGAGACTTGACGGCCCCATCTTACCCCGCGCTAAACTGTACATCCATACAGTGCTTTCCATGCATCATGATTCTTCCCCCATTCGATCCGCCACAGTTTGACGCGATGTCGCAGTGGTGGCGCACGTGCACGTATGCCGACGTCCATCAGCTGATTCTCGAAGTGCTACACCTGCGTCTCACGCTGCGCGAAATGGGCACCCTTACCGGCGATGCGACGCGCATGATCGCGTACCTCGAACGGGCCGACGAGCTGAAGTACGCGGCACCGCTGCGCCGCTTGTCGATCAAGATCGACAAGGAGATCTCGCGGGCAGGCAGGATGGGGAACCCGCGTGCGTCCGTTGCTCCATTTTCCGACGAGTGGCGCGCACGCGAAGCCATGAAATGCCGGCTTCATGACACCCCAGAAGAACCAGATCCCGGCTCCGACAAGGGAACCAAGTTACCTGAGTTTCAACGCCTTACCTGGGAAGAATTGCGCGATGCGTGGAGCGTCGCTGACTTCAAGAAAAGCCGGACGCTGACGCTCGAACAACGCTTCGTGCTGGAAGTCGTGCACGTCCGCCGAGCGTTGCGACTCATGGAGAAAATGGTCTGCGCGGCCGAGCTGGAAATGAAGAAGAGCGGTTATCCCGACTCGTTCGCGCTCGACCAGCTCCGTCGCATGATCGACAGTGCTCGCTTCGATTGACAATAGTTGACTGACTGCGAGATAGCCAACGGCCGGCCTCTCTCCCGGAAATGGTAAATTGATACGAAAACCACACCTACGAGAGAACATATGGCCCGAGCCATGATCTGCGTCGGCGACACGACGACGCACGGCGGCCGCGTGCTGGAGGGCAGCGCGAACGCGACGATTGACGGAAAACCCATTGCCGGCGTCGGGCACAAGGTACTTTGCCCGCAGTGCAAAGGGGTCTTTCCGATCCTGCCCGCCACCGGGCGACGTTACCCGCACCAAATCGCAGGCCGGGAAACGGCCATCGAAGGCATGAAAACCGCGTGCGGCGCAACGCTGATTGCCTCGCAGTCGTCTGCGACGCTCGACGACGTCGGAGCCGGCGAGGCATCGACCGGCAGCGGAGTCGCAGCTGCCGCTTCCGCGTTGGCCCCGTCGCCGACGCTCTGCCTCGAATGCCTGAAGTCGGCAGCCGAGAATGCCGCAACGATGATCGCTCGCGGGTAGAACCATGACCGACAATTCGATCGAAGCGTTCTACTTAATGCGGCAACAACAGTTGACCATGCAGGCGCACTTGTACGCCCTCGTCGACGGCCTCCTGTTCGAGGACGCTGCCGGCGGATCGCCCCCCCAGCGATCGCAGGCAGCCGTAGCGCTATTCGACGGCACACCGGACGCATCGCTGGCCGATGCGGGTCCGTGGCTGCTCGACTATGAGCGTGCGACCGGCAACGTGCGACGCTCGCTATCCGTGATGGCGGGCGGCTCGGCGGGTGTGTCCTGGCTGATCAGCGCATATCCAATTGAATCGCTCGCCGACGAGCTGCGTGGCCGGCTCGACGCGCGCTTGCCTGATGGCCGAACAGCCCTCCTCCGGTTCTACGATGCCCGTGTCATGGCCGACGTGGCATCGCTGATGGAATTCACTCAGCGCATGCAGTTCTTTGTCCCGACATTCGACTGGCTCGTGGAGGTGAACGGAAAATTGAAGGGAGTGCACCCGCATGCTTGAGCTGACTGGCGAACAGGTCGCCGGCCTCGCCGAGATCGACGCGCGCGGATACGTCGAGCGCGTCAGGCTGGATCTCATCAAAGCGGATCCGAAGCTGGCCGGCGACGACACTCTGTCGATGCGCCTCTGGAACGCATATGTCGCAGCTCGGCGGCTCGGCATTCAGTCCGACGTGAACGTCGCAGCGTTCCTCCGGATCGAGGCATACGCCACGAAGTTTTACGAAAAGCCGGCCACACGCGCGTGGCTGACTCGGCCCGGCCGCTCGGCCGACGAACGTTTTCACGATTACCTTCGCGTCATCAAATGGCGCATCGAACATCCACAAGACAACGGGGGATCTCGAGATGGCGGGATTGGTAGTACCGGTGATAGAAGCGGCGGCGGTGGAGCTTGGGCCGCTATTGGCGCGCGCTGGCGTAGCCTTGTTGGGCGGGGCGGCAGTGGCGGGAACGGGGAGTCTGTCGGGTGATACACCGCAGGACAAAAGTGACGCAAAGCCAGACGTCCGCGCGATTCCGCGAACCGGCGAAAGCTGCAAGAAATGCCCACCGGAAGGAGGTCGGCTCCAGCGGATGAATCACGGCGTAAACTGGACGTCGTACCGTTATCAGGCGCGCATCACTGGCTTCGCATTCGATACCGCCGAGTGCCGCTGGAGTGACGAGTGGAAGTGGCAGAACGTCGATTTCGATGGATTCCAACGTGAAGCGTGTCTGCTACAGGAGACGAAGGGGAACTATGATCAGTTCCTGGACGAGGAAGGCGATCCAAAATTCTTCTTCACGGGCTTCACTGACACTCGCAGACAAATTCTCCGGCAGTCCGCCGCCGTGAACGCCAACCCACCGACTCAGTTGATGTGGTATTTCATGACCCCGCGCGCAAGGGAGTATCTGCTGCCTGACTTGCGCCGGGCTCGCGTGCCATCCGTCTACCAACCGTAACGCCATGCAATTCATCGCTCAATACCGTGAAATAGCGAACGTCGAGCATTCCGACTACGCTCACCAGCTGACTCGACTATGGCCCGTCATCGAATCGCTTGCCGCGAAAGATGCACGCTTGGCCGAATGGTTCCTACAGGGGCATTCGGAAGAAGAGGCACGCCTGTATTCGGTTTATGAGGCACCGGGAACGCCCTCGACCGCTGTGCTCGCGGTGCTACGCGAACAGTATCGAGGCGAAGACAGTCTTGCGAAGACCATCGGGATATGGAACGGTCAAAGCGCAAAGAAAGATGGGGCGTCTCTTTCCGTCGGCTTCGACACCGGTTCGATGCCGTGCGATTTTGATCTATCAGTTGGCGAAGAAAGCACGACGTCATCCCGCCTTGGGGATTTCGAGTCGATCGGGCGAATCGTTGCCTCTATAGCCACCGCTTATGCTCCAGCGTACGTAACCGTCGCCCCACGGAAATACGCATCGAAGCAGGTTTTCGATGACAAGCCCGGCGTCGGCTGGATGCTTTACCTGCCGAAGATCATCACGCAACAACAGGTACCGGAGGCACGCGCCCTTATTCCGGTCCCGGCTTCTGGAACGCAGACTGGCACGATCATCGTCAGCGTGATCAATGGCACGTTCTCCGTCGACAATCCCGAGCACGTCGAGATCGCAAATCGCATCGAGATCCGCCTCGTTGATCAGGATCTCCTGCCGACCTACGCGAGTATTTGAGGGAGGTGGGGCTACTGCCCCACCGATCATCTTCCTTTAGAACAGTCCGACAGGCTGCGCCGCGTCATCCCAACTGAAGATGATCAGCTCGTTGCGCTCGACACCCTTCCCGCCACCGACCGTATATTGGATTGGCACGGTCTCGATGTGGAATCCGTCGAACGCACGCCGAATATCCGGATGGTCGTTCAGACTGACGATCGCACGTCCCTTGATCGAACGCAGTTTCGCGGCCATCTTCTCGTACTCAGCAAACGGGAATGCCACGCCATACCCTTCAGTCTCGTAATACGGTGGATCAAGATAGAACAGCGTGTGTGCCCGATCGTATCGCTCGATGCACGCGGCCCAATCAAGCCGCTCGACGAATGTGTTCGCGAGCCGCAGGTGTGCAGCTGACAGTTCCTCCTCGATGCGCAGCAGGTTCAGGCCCGGCGGCGTTGTCGTCGCCGTCCCGAAGGTCTGCCCTTCCAGCTTCGCCCCAAAGCAACTTTTTTGCAGGTAGTAGAACCGGGCCGCCCGCTGGATATCGGTGAGCGTTTCCGGGAGCGTCTGCTTCAACCATTCGAACACCTGTCGGCTCGTCAGGGCCCATTTGAACTGACGCACGAACTCCTCCAGGTGATGCTGCACGACGCGATACAGGTTAATCAGTTCGCCGTTCACGTCGTTGATGACTTCGACCTTGGCCGGTGGGCGCAGGAAATACAGCGCCGCTCCGCCCGCGAATACCTCGACATAGCAGTCGTGCGCAGGGAATCGCGGAATGATGTGGTCTGCCAGACGACGCTTGCCGCCGATCCAAGGAATGATGGGATTTGCCATTGTGAAAGCCGTTTTTAAACTTAGTGTAGAATCCGGCCCGCCTACCGGTAGGTAGCAGGGCCTTGGCCGATTCACTGGCGTAGACAGTGGAAAGGCGACCGGGAGACGTGTTGCTGCACATCCCCCGGTCGCCCTGTTTCTTTCGGGACCGCGCGGCCTCGATTGCCGCGTTACTGCGACAGATTGGTTGATGCGTCGGCGATCAACGCGTCGTAACTACGCTCGCACTGCTGGCCGGCGATGCCTCGCTCGTCAGCGATCTTCGCCAGCTCTCCCGCGCGCTCGTCAGCCCGGCCGAACAGGTCGGCAAGCAGATTGAGGGCGTCGCCGGTTGCCGGGCTTCCGGCCGCAGCGCCGGCACGTCGAGCGTCGGCAACGAGCGCGGCGACCTGCTTGCGCAGCCCATCAGCAACACCATCGGCAACAGCAGCATCAGCGCGTGCCTGATCACGTTCTTTTGCAGCATCGGTTGCAACCTCCTGTTGCGCCGCCAATCGGCGGCCATATTCATCCCGTTCATCGCGGAGATGGTCGATCTGCCGTGCCTGATCGGCGACCGTCGTGGACTGATCCGCATCCCGGTGCCCTTTCGAATAGCCGGCTGTTGATTTCCACCGAGTCTTAACCCACCGATTTCATCTAAATCTGACCCACCCCGAGACAGCGTAGTACATCTATTCCGGTGTGGATAACTCTTCGTTACCTGCTGGTTTTGCCGCTCTTTTTC
>NZ_CADFEC010000018.1:0-128979 GCF_902833195.1 Burkholderia sp. BCC1638 | reverse complement strand
GCCTGACGCCGCTCGCGCGGATCAAGGCATACGCGAACGCGGGCGTGGATCCGAGCGTGATGGGCATGGGTCCGGTGCCGGCATCGCGCCGCTGCCTGGAGCGAGCGGGCTGGACGCCGGGCGACCTGGACCTGATGGAAATCAACGAGGCATTCGCGGCGCAGGCGCTGGCGGTGCACAAGCAGATGGGCTGGGACACATCGAAGGTGAACGTGAACGGCGGTGCGATCGCGATCGGTCACCCGATCGGCGCGTCGGGTTGCCGGATCCTGGTGACGCTGCTGCACGAGATGGTCAAGCGCGACGCGAAGCGCGGGCTGGCGTCGCTGTGCATCGGCGGCGGGATGGGCGTCGCGCTTGCGGTCGAGCGTCCGTAACCGGTCGTCCGTCACGGCCAAACCAATCCGGGCGCCGGCCGATTGCAGCTTCGGCCGGCGTTACGTGAAGTCAGAGGGGGCCTCCGGCGGCTCTCGAAACCAAAAAATGGAGTGAGATTTATGTCTCAGCGAATTGCGTACGTAACGGGCGGGATGGGCGGCATCGGCACCAGCATCTGCCAGCGTCTGTCGAAAGACGGCTTCAAGGTGGTCGCGGGTTGCGGCCCGAACTCGCCGCGCCGGGTGAAATGGCTCGAGGACCAGAAGGCGCTCGGCTACGATTTCATCGCGTCGGAAGGCAACGTGGGCGACTGGGACTCGACCAAGGCAGCGTTCGACAAGGTCAAGGCCGAAGTCGGCGAGATCGACGTGCTGGTCAACAACGCGGGCATCACGCGCGACGTCGTGTTCCGCAAGATGACGCATGAAGACTGGACGGCCGTGATCGACACCAACCTGACGAGCCTGTTCAACGTGACGAAGCAGGTGATCGACGGGATGGTCGAGCGCGGCTGGGGCCGGATCATCAACATTTCGTCGGTGAACGGCCAGAAGGGGCAATTCGGCCAGACGAACTACTCGACCGCGAAAGCCGGCATCCACGGTTTCACGATGTCGCTCGCGCAGGAAGTCGCAACGAAGGGCGTGACGGTCAACACCGTGTCGCCCGGCTACATCGGCACCGACATGGTGAAGGCGATTCGTCCGGACGTGCTCGAGAAGATCGTCGCGACGATCCCGGTGCGTCGTCTCGGCGCGCCGGAGGAAATCGGTTCGATCGTCGCGTGGCTCGCGTCGAACGACTCCGGCTTCGCGACAGGCGCCGACTTCTCGCTGAACGGCGGCCTGCATATGGGCTGAACGTCCGGCTGCGCGGGCCGCTTCGGCCGCGCGGCCCGGCGTTTCCGAAGGCCCCCGCCTCCCGGATCCGGGAGGCGGGGATTTGTCACTTGCGCTACGCTGCACCCAAAGGCGTTACATGACTACTACAAAGAAAACGGCCGAGCGGCTCATCAAGAAGTACCCGAACCGCCGGCTCTACGATACCGAGACGAGCACGTACATCACGCTGACCGACGTCAAGCAGCTCGTGCTGGAACAGGAGGACTTCAAGGTCGTCGACGCGAAATCCAACGAAGACCTGACGCGCAGCATCCTGCTGCAGATCATCCTCGAGGAAGAGAGTGGCGGCGTGCCGATGTTCTCGTCGTCGATGCTGTCGCAGATCATCCGTTTCTACGGTCATGCGATGCAGGGCATGATGGGCACGTACTTGGAAAAGAATATCCAGGCGTTCATCGACATCCAGAACAAGCTCGCGGATCAATCGAAGAACCTTTACGAAGGTAACGCGATGAATCCGGAAGTCTGGTCGCAGTTCATGAACATGCAGGCGCCGATGATGCAAGGGATGATGACGAGCTACATCGAGCAGTCGAAGAACATGTTCGTGCAGATGCAGGAGCAGATGCAGAACCAGGCGAAGTCGATGTTCAGCACGTTCCCGTTCAAGCAACCGGGCGCGCCGGAGCCGGAGAAGAAGTAACGCTTGCGCGGCAGGCCGGTCGCGGCGGCACCCGCCGCCCGACGCCTGGCTTGGCGCCGCGATGCGCGGCGGTGCGATGCGGCCGATCGTGTGCTCGGGCACGACGATGGCCGCTGGCGCAAGATGTTGCCGACGGTCGTTCCTGATCGTCGGCATCGAATGCCTGTGCCCTCGCGTGGGGGCCGGTGCGATCGTGGTCCGGTCGCCTTTATCTAATTCCAGAGAGTCATCAGCAAATCGACACCCGGGCGTGTCGCGCCGCACGGCGTGCGTTTGTGCCAGTGCGGCCGATCGCCGTTGCGTCGGGCCGCGTCACAACGCGCAGCGGCAAAGCCTGCGCGTTCGCCGGCTTGGCTCAAAGTGCCGGATCGAAATCCTGGTGATCGTCCGCGGGAGGAAGGTCGAGCACGAGCTTCACCGCGCAGTAGTTCGCCTTCAGCGAAAACACCCGGCCGATCACAAGAAACGTCTGCCGCGAATTCTCGAGTTCGACGAAGTCGCCCGGCTGCGGCACGTGGGCGCCCTGGTCATAGGAAAAGCTGGCGCTGGTCTGCTCGCCGATGGTCTCGGCGGCGTGCTCGGTGAATTCGATCGTGATGTGGGTGGTCATGCGAAGCCTGTTGGGTAAGTGAAGAGAGCGGATGTTGCGATTTTCGCATAGGGGCGGGGTGAGGCCGGGGGCGATTGTCGTGCATGACGGGCGGTGATCGCATTCATCGTTTCATCGTCGCCGGTCTGAAAGGCTGGATCAGCTGCCGGTTCCGCCGGCGCGTGCTGGGTATTGAGGGTGCCATCCACGGCGTCTTGAGCGCCGGTTTTGCCTCCCTGACCCATAAATAGCTGTAAACTCACGCTTTTGCCGCCACGCCCCCACATTCCAGATGTCCCAGTCCCCCAAAGTAGGCTTCGTATCCCTCGGGTGCCCGAAGGCGCTCGTCGACTCCGAACAAATCATCACCCAACTGCGCGCCGAAGGTTATGAAATCTCCGGCACCTACGACGGTGCCGACCTCGTCGTCGTCAACACCTGCGGCTTCATCGACGAAGCCGTGCAGGAAAGTCTCGACGCGATCGGCGAAGCGCTGACCGAGAACGGCAAGGTGATCGTCACCGGCTGCCTCGGCGCAAAGTCGAGCGCCAGCGGCTCGAACCTGATCGAGGAAGTCCACCCGAAGGTGCTCGCCGTCACCGGCCCGCACGCGGTGGGCGAAGTGATGCAGGCCGTGCACTCGCACCTGCCGAAGCCGCACGATCCGTTCGTCGACCTCGTGCCGGCCGCCGGCATCAAGCTCACGCCGCGCCACTATGCGTACCTGAAGATCTCCGAAGGCTGCAACCACCGCTGCACGTTCTGCATCATCCCGTCGATGCGCGGCGATCTCGTGTCGCGTCCGGTCGCTGAAGTGATGCTCGAGGCGGAGAACCTGTTCAAGTCGGGCGTGAAGGAACTGCTCGTGATCTCGCAGGACACGAGCGCGTACGGCGTCGACGTGAAGTACCGCACGGGCTTCTGGAACGGCAAGCCGATCAAGACGCGCATGACCGACCTGGTCGCCGCGCTCGGCGAACTCGCCGCGCAGTATGGCGCATGGGTGCGCCTGCACTACGTGTATCCGTACCCGAGCGTGGACGAAGTCATTCCGCTGATGGCCGAAGGCCCGTTCAAGGGCCACGTGCTGCCGTATCTCGACGTGCCGTTCCAGCACGCGCATCCGGAAGTGCTGAAGCGCATGAAGCGCCCGGCGAACGCCGAGAAGGTGCTCGAGCGCGTGCAGAAGTGGCGCGAGATCTGCCCGGACCTGACGATCCGCAGCACGTTCATCGCCGGCTTCCCCGGCGAGACGGAAGAGCAGTTCGAAACGCTGCTCGACTTCATCCGCGAGGCGGAACTCGATCGCGTCGGCTGCTTTGCCTATTCGCCGGTCGAAGGCGCGACCGCGAACGACCTGGACGGCGCACTGCCGGATGACGTTCGCGAAGAACGCCGCGCGCGCTTCATGGAAGTCGCCGAGGAAGTGTCGGCGCGGCGCATCCAGCGCAAGGTCGGCAAGACCCTCAAGGTGCTGATCGACGAAGTCAGCGAGGAAGGCGGCATCGGCCGCACGGCGGCGGATGCGCCGGAGATCGACGGGGTCGTCTACGTCGAACCGGCGACGAAGGCGTCGAAGCGCTACAAGGTCGGCGATTTCGTGTCGGTGAAGATCACCGGCGCGGACGGCCACGACCTGTGGGGCGAGGTCTAAGCGATGACCGCAGCGTTTCCGCAGATCCTCGCGCTCGGCGAGGCGATGATCGAATTCAACCAGTCGCAGCCGGGGCGCCCGGAGTTCCTGCAGGGCTTCGGCGGCGACACGTCGAACTTCTGCATCGCCGCGGCGCGTCAGGGCGCGTCGACGGGCTTCGTGTCGGCGATCGGCGACGATCCGTTCGGCCGCTTGCTGGCCGACATGTGGGCGGCGGAGGGCGTCGACACGACGTACGTGCGGATCGACCGCTCGGCGCCGACCGGCGTGTATTTCGTCACGCACGGCGCGGATGGCCACCAGTTCGACTATCTGCGCGCGGGCTCCGCAGCGAGCCGCTACGCGGTGGCCGACCTGCCGCTCGATGCGCTGGCCGTGGCGAAGGCCGTGCACCTGTCGGGCATCAGCCTCGCGATCAGCACGGCCGCATGCGACGCTGCGTTCGCGGCGATCGACCACGCGCGCGGCAACGGCGCGCAGGTCAGCTTCGATACGAACCTGCGCCTGAAGCTGTGGCCGCTGCCGCGCGCCCGCGCGGTGATGCGCGAGGCGCTGCGCCAGACGGACATCTGCCTGCCGAGCTGGGACGACGTCACGGCGCTCACGGGCGCGAACGATCGCGACGCGATCGTCGACGCGATGCTCGAACACGGGCCGCGGGTCGTCGCGCTGAAGCTCGGTAAGGAAGGCGCGTACGTGGCGACCCCGAACGAGCGGCGTGTGGTGCCGGGCTTCGCGGTCGAGGCCGTCGATGCGACGGGCGCGGGCGACTGCTTCGGCGGCGCGTTCGTTGCACGGATCGTCGCGGGCGACGATCCGTTCGCGGCGGCGCGTTATGCGAACGCGGCCGCGGCGCTGTCGACAACGGGTTTCGGCGCGGTCGCGCCGATTCCGCACCGCGAGGCGGTGGAACGCCTGATGCAGGGCTGACGCCGATCACGCACGCCGGTCGTGGCCTCGCTCGCGTGACGCACGCATCCGCAATCCCTGGATGACGGGCGACATGCAACGTGAAGGTGGCAAGCGGCGTGCGTACATCGGTGTTTGCGCACGCGCGATCGCTACGCGCGCGTGACGACGACCATCGGCGGCAGGCAGCATGTCGCCGTGTTTTTTCGAGCGAATCTGAAGCAAGGAGCAACACAAGGTGGGTCGATATTCGGAATGGCAACGTGCGCTGGTGGTCGCCGGTGCGCTGGCGGCGGGCCTCGCGATGCCGGGCGTGGTCGCGGCGCAGGCCGCCGCGCCGGGCGTGCAGCAGGATGAAGCGACACCCGCGCGGCCGCTGCGGCCGAATCCGGAATTCGCCCGCCTGCCGCGCTACGAAGGCACGCTCGGCGACCGGCCGATCGTCGTGCATCTCGGGCCGAAGACGGACGAGGAAGGCTTGCATGGCGAATACCAGTTCGCGGACACGGGTGAGGTCGTGCTGCTCGCCGGCGATCGCGACGGCGACACGCTCGAAATCGAGGAATCGAACGACGGCACGAACATCACGGGCGTGTGGATCGGCCGCTTCGACGCGACGGGCGACCTGAAGGCCGACCGGATGAACTCGGACGAATCGGATCCGCAGCCCGTCGTGCTGCGTCTGGCGCCGGGCAAGCGCGCGGCGCTGCAGGTGCGCGACGGCCGGATACAGGAAATCGAGACGGTCGGCGGCATCGTCAACCTGCGCACCGACGACTGAGCGCGCGCTGGCTCGGTGCGCGCGGCGCGCATTGTACCGGGCCAAGCGCGCCGATTTTGGCTAATCTAGCGACACATTCCGCAACCGAACGGCCTTTCCCCCGGCCTCCTGCCATGACTGCATCCAATCCGAAGCGCGCACTCCAGACCCGCATCGTTCAACCCGACGACATCATTCCGGAAGGCTTCCGCTCGTTCGTCCCGCCGGTCGCGCGGGCATCGACGGTCGTGTTCCCCGATCTCGCGACGATGCGCGCGCTGGTCTGGCACAACGACAACCAGTGGCGCTACGGGCTGCACGCGACGCCGACATCGCTCGCGCTCGCGCAGCGGCTCGCCGAGATCGAGGGCGGCACGCATGCGCTGCTGCAGCCGTCGGGCCTCGCGGCGATCATGAACGTCTATTTCGGGATCGTGAAGGCGGGCGACGACGTGCTGATCCCGCACAACATCTACGGGCCGAACGCCGATTTCGGCAACTGGCTCGCGAAGGATTTCGGCATCACCGCGCGCTTCTACGATCCGCTCGTCGGCGCGGGCATCGCCGACCTGATCCAGCCGAACACGCGGCTGATCTGGATCGAGGCGCCGGGCTCGGTGACGATGGAAGTGCCCGACGTGCGCGCGATCACGACGGTCGCGCAGGCGCGCGGCGTCGTCACCGCGATCGACAACACGTATTCGGCCGGCCTCGCGTTCAAGCCGTTCGAGCATGGCGTCGACATCTCGGTGCAGGCGCTGACCAAGTATCAATCGGGCGGCAGCGACGTGTTGATGGGCGCGACGATTACCGCGAACGCGGAACTGCACGCGCAACTGAAGCTCGCGCGGATGCGCTGCGGGATCGGCGTGTCGGTCGACGATTGCTCGCTCGTGCTGCGCAGCCTGCCGAACATGCAGGTGCGCTTCGATGCGCACAGCAAGAGCGCGCTTGCGCTCGCGCAATGGCTGAAGGCGCGGCCGGAAATCGCCGCCGTGCTGCATCCGCAACTGCCGGACTGTCCGGGGCACGCATCGTTCGTGCGCGACTTCACCGGCGCGGGCGGGCTGTTCTCGGTGGTGTTCGACGAACGCTACAGCAGCGAGCAGATCGATCGTTTCGTCGAGGCGCTCGAGCTGTTCGCGATCGGCTGGAGCTGGGGCGGTGCATGCAGCCTCGCGATGCCTTACGACGTGGCGTCGATGCGTGCGGAGTGGCCGCATCGCGGCACGCTGGTGCGCTTTTACGTCGGTCTCGAAGACGAAGCCGACCTGCGTGCGGACATCGAGCGCGCGTTGCAGGCCACGCTCGGCCGATAACGGAACCGAAGCGGAAAAACGAAACGCCCGCGCGATGCAATATCGCGCGGGCGTTTTTTCATGGACGGCGTGCGCAGACCGGAAATCAGAACAGCCGCAGCAGCCCGTCGAGGCCCACGTGGTCGAATGCGACGGTGGCCGCATCGCGCACGACGGGCTTTGCGTGGAACGCGACCGACAGCCCGGCTTCGGCCATCATCTTCAGATCGTTCGACCCGTCGCCCATCGCGATCGCGCGGCTCGGCTCGAGGCCGAGCGATGCGCAGGTATCGCGCAGCATGCGCGCCTTCACGTCGGCGTTGACGATTTCGCCGAGCACCTTGCCGGTCAGCTTGCCGTCGACGATCTCGAGCGTGTTCGCGTGCGCGTAGTCGAGGCCGAGGCGCGCCTTCAGGCGCTCGGTGAAGAACGTGAAGCCGCCCGACACGAGCAGCGTCTTCAGTCCCGCGGCTTTCACGCCGGCGAGCATCGTCTCCGCGCCCGGCGACAATTGCAGCCGTTCCTCGTACACGCGCTCGAGCGCCTGCGCGTCGAGCCCCGCGAGCAGCGCGACGCGACGCGTGAGGCTTTCGTTGAAGTCGCGGATCTCGCCGCGCATCGATGCCTCGGTGATCTCCGCAACCTGCGTCTTCAGCCCGCAGAAATCGGCGATCTCGTCGATGCATTCGATCGTGATCAGCGTCGAATCCATGTCCATCACGACGAGCCCGAACTCGCCGAGCGTACGGCCGGCTTCGACGAAGCCGAAGTCGAGCGCGTGCGTGCCGCAGTACGCGTCGATGTCGAGCCGCTGCGCGGGGTTTGCGTTTTCGATACGCAGCGCGTGATCGTCGGTCTGCACGATGCGGGTGCCGCGCGACAGCGCGAGCAGCGGTTTGTGATGCGCGTCCGACAACGGCGCGAGACTCTGGATGACGAGGTTGTGGGTCATGACGGAATGATTGGAAGCGAATGAAACGCGTGCGCGGCCGGCATGCGGCCGCCTGCGAACGCGGGCCCCGTCCGGCGTCGGGCCGTCGCGTCGCGAACGCGCCATTGTAGCCGGTTGGTGTCAGGGCGCGACCGGATCGCCGCGGATGCCCGGCCGGCGCCGCCGCAAGCTCCGCTCACGGGATGGCGCCTATCGTTCACCCGCGCCATCCCAGTAAGGCGGATCGCCGAAGTGTTCGGCCAGGAACGCGATGAACGCGAGCGTCTTGAGCGGCACGTGCGCGCGGCTCGGATAGACGGCCCAGATCGCGACGTCGTTCGCGAACGGATAATCGTCGAGCACCGTGACGAGCGCGCCGCTCGCGAGCAGCGGGCCGACGTCCCAGGTCGACTTGATCGCGATGCCGAAGCCGTCGACGAGCGCTTCGCGGATCGCCTCGCCGTTGCTCGCGACGAGCCGGCCGCCGACGCGCACGGTGAGCGGGCCTTGCGGCGTGACGAACGACCAGTCGCGCTGGTCGCCGAGAATCACGCATTCGTGCTGTGCGAGATCGGCGGGATGGCGCGGCGTCCCGTGTTCGGCGAGATACGCGGGCGAGCAGCACAGCACGCGCCGGTTGGCGGCGAGCTTGCGCGCGACCAGCGTCGAGTCCTTCAGCGCGCCGAGGCGGATCGCGACGTCGTAGCCGTCGTCGACGAGGTCGACGATCTCGTCGGATAGCCGCAGGTCGAGTGACACGGACGGATAGCGGCGCAGGAATGCGGGGATCACGGGCGCGACGTGCTGGCGGCCGAATGACGACGACATCGACACCTTCAGCCGTCCGTACGGCTCGCTGCGGCCGTGGCCGACCGACGCGCGCGCGGCGTCGGCGGCCGACAGCAGCGCCTCGGCGCGGGCCATGAAGATTTCGCCGTCCTGCGTGAGGCTGATGCGGCGCGTGGTGCGATGCAGCAAGCGCGCGCCGAGCTGGCGCTCCAGCTGCGCGATGCGCGCGCTTGCGACCGCGGCCGACACGCCGAACTCGCGTCCGGCCGCGCTCACGTTCGCCAGCAGTGCCGCGCGCACGAACAGGCCGACGTCGAGCAGGTCGAGCGGCTTGTCGGGGGCCGGAATCGGATCGGATGCCATTATTCTGAAATTCCTGAAAATGTTTCAGGAAATATAGCGGTTTTCTCGAAGGATCGGGCCGCCTACGATGGCAGGCATGGGGCTGCGCCGCGGCCCGCCCGATTTCCCTGAAGGAGTTTCGTGATGAAAGCCGTTGGACTGACCCGTTATCTGCCGATCGACGACCCGCAGTCGCTCGTCGACGTGGAATTGCCGCAACCCGTGCCGGGCCCGCGCGACCTGCTCGTGAAGGTCGAGGCGATCTCCGTGAACCCGGTCGACACCAAGGTGCGCGCGCCGAAGCAGCAGGTCGAGGAGACCCCGCGCGTGCTCGGCTGGGATGCGGCCGGCACGGTCGTCGCGGTCGGTGCCGAGGTGACGATGTTCCGGCCGGGCGACGAGGTGTTCTACGCCGGCAGCATCACACGCCCCGGCGCGAACAGCGAATTTCACACGGTCGACGAGCGGATCGCGGCGATCAAGCCGCGCTCGCTCGATTTCGCGGCGTCGGCTGCGTTGCCGCTCACCGCGCTGACCGCGTGGGAGGCGCTGTTCGAC
Organism: Burkholderia sp. BCC1638; assembly: GCF_902833195.1. Classification (NCBI taxonomy): domain Bacteria; kingdom Pseudomonadati; phylum Pseudomonadota; class Betaproteobacteria; order Burkholderiales; family Burkholderiaceae; genus Burkholderia; species Burkholderia sp. BCC1638. The sequence continues at coordinate 119,226 of NZ_CADFEC010000018.1, read as the reverse complement.
CGGCTGCGCGTGTCGCCGCAGGGCGCGGACGCGGGCAAGTCGGTGCTGATCGTCGGCGGCGCGGGCGGGGTGGGTTCGATCGCGATCCAGCTTGCGAAGACGCTCGGCAAGCTGCACGTGATCGCGACCGCGTCGCGGCCGGCGTCGGCCGAATGGGTGCGCTCGCTCGGCGCGGACGACGTGGTCGACCATTTCGGCGACTTGCCCGCGCAACTGCGCGAGATCGGTCATGCGAACGTCGACTATGTACTGATCTTCAACGACACGGATCGTCATTTCCCTGCCGCGGCGGAAGTGATCCGGCCGCAGGGCGGCATTTGCACGATCGTCGAGAACGAGAAGCCGATTCCGGTCGAGTTGTTGAAGGCGAAAAGCGCCGCGTTTCATTGGGAGTTCATGTTCACGCGCGCGATGTTCGAGACGCCGGACATGGTCGAACAGCACAAGATCCTGAGCGAGGTGGCGAGGCTCGTCGACGGCGGCACGCTGCGCACGACGCTCGGCGAGCAGCTCGGCACCATCAACGCCGCGAACCTGCGGCGCGCGCACCAACTGCTCGAGGCCGGGCGCGCGATCGGCAAGCTGGTGCTGAGCGGATTCTGACCTCGAGGCCGGGGCGGAAAACCCGAGGTGGCCCGGCGTTTTCTCGAGAGGCGGCATCGCCCGTACGGGATACGGCGCCGCGAACGCAAGCGGGGTAACACCCGATGCGTTTGCGGCGCATTGCATGCCGCTTGGCGGTAGACTGGCAACGCATCATGCATCGAAAACCGCGCGGCACGCGCGTGCCGCCGCATTACAAGGAGGTCAGCATGAGCCAACGCAGCTTGTCAGTCGCCGCATCGTGGTCTGTTTTGTTCGCGGCGGCGTGCGTCAGCGCGAGCGTATTTGCGGCGCCGCCGGTCAAGGGCAGCCTGAAGGGCGGCGGGACGGGGCAGCTCGAATACACCGTCAAGGTCGACTCGAAGACCTTCGGCAATACGCAGGAGACGCGCAAGATCCGCTCGGGCGAAACGGACGACTTCAACTGGAAGTCGGTGCCGCCCGGCGGCGCGGTCGCGATGCCCGACGGTTGCCCGAACGCCGACAACCTGCCGCGCGACGCGAACGGCGCGATGGTGCGCCAGACCCAGGTGCGGCTCGCGCCGTCGGTCGACGCGAAGGGGATCGCGAACGTGCAGATGAGCTTCCAGGCCGCCGCGCCGAAAGGCACGCGCAACGTGAGCGTGAGCGGCAAGTCGCTGCAGTGCCCGGACGTCGTGTCGGTGAGCCAGGTCAAGTGGGTGTCGATTTCGACCAATGGCGGGTCGAAGTCCGTCACGATGAGCGACGGCACGAAGGTGACGGTGTCGATCAAGCGCTGAGCGGGGCGCGTGGGCCGGCAAGGCGTCCGGTGCGCGCGCAACGATCGCGATGCGCATCAGGGCGATCCGGGCAGCGTCGCGCGTGACGGTTTTCCTGGCGCGCGTCTTCGGGCCTTTCCGTTGAGCGATGTTCGACTTCGTCACGCCCGGCGCGCGCCGATAGCGCGGTTATTCGCACAGGCGGCCTGCGTGACGTCCCGCGGATGTCACGCTATTCTTCCGGCATCCTCCATCTTCCCCGAACGACATTCCGATGAAACATTACATGCGCGTGCTGCTGTCGGCTGCTGCGTTCGTTGCTGCCCATGCACAGGCGGCCGACGATTGCAGCTTCGTGAAGAAGGTCGAGCTGCCGTCGCGACAGCAGGTCGCCGTCGTGTCGAGCGGCGCGCTCGAACCGTGCTCGACCGGCAGCTACGCGGTGCGCGTGTATTCGACCGCGCATGCCGCCCCCGGCTTCGATACGGACGACTACGTGACCGGCGTGCTGCATGCACGTGACGGCACCGTCGCCGATGCCTTCACCGCCGACCTCGGCGTGCGTGCGCCGCAGGCGCTCGTCGTCACGACGCGCTCGGCCGGCAGCGGCGGTTACGTCGGTGCGCAGGCCTATGTGACGACGCCGCGCGCGGTGCGGCTCGTCGCGTCGGTCGACGGGCTCGCGCCCGACGCCGACGTCACGGCCGCGTTGCGCCAGGCCATCGGCAAACGCCGCGCCGCCCGCTGACCGCACGCCACGCGGATGCCGCGTGCGCCGCAGGTCAATGCGCGCGTTCCTCGAGCCGCGTTGCAAGAAATCGGTGATCGGCCGAGAACAACCGGCGATACGTCATCAGCACCGCGCCCACGGTGCCGAGCGCGGACGCCGCGGCGATCAGGAACATGATCACGATCTGGTAGCGCACGGCCTGCAGCGGCGACTGGCCGGCCAGCACCTGGCCCGTCATCATCCCCGGCAGGCTCACGACGCCGACGACGGCCATCTGGTTGAGCGTCGGCAGCATGCCCGCGCGCACGGCCTGGCGCGCGGCGTCCTGCGCGGCTTCCCAGCGCGTCGCACCGAGCGCCAGTGCCGTCTCGACGCGGTCGCGTCGCGCGGTCAGTTCCTCCATCATCCGTTCGACGCCGAGCGATACGCCCGTGAGCGTATTGCCGAGGATCATCCCGAGGATCGGGATCGCATATTGCGGCGTGTACCACGGATGAATGCGGATCACGGCGAACAGACCGACGGCCGCGACGAACCAGCTGCTGAACCAGATCGACGCGATGCTGTCGACGCGCTGTCCGCGATACGTGCGCTTGCCGCGGCCGGCGCCCGCGAAGCCTGCAATCAGCGTCATCAACGCGGTGAGCGGCAGCACGACGGTCCAGTGCGGATGACCGAACACCCAGCCGAGCACGTAGCCGATTGCCAGCAACTGCACGACGGTGCGCACGGCGGCGAGCGCGAGCTTGCGCCCGAGACCGAGCGACAGCGCGGCCGAGATCGCACCGTTGACAGCGACGAGCGCGGCGGCGATGCCGACGTCGACGAGACTCAGATCCTGCAGAGCGGGGCTCATTGCTGCGCCTCCATCGCGTTCGCGGCGTGCAGCACGCCGGCCTGCATCACGAGCCGCATCGTGCCGATGCGGGCGGCTTGCGCCGGATCGTGCGAGATCCACATGTAGGCGCGTGCATCGGGGGCCGCGTCGAACCAGGCCCCGACGAGCGCTTCGATCGCGCGCGTCGAGTCGGGGTCGAGCGCAGACGTCGGTTCGTCGAGCAACAGCACGTCGGGGTCGAGCTGCAGCACGCGCAGGAGCGCGGCGATCTGCGCTTCGCCGCCCGACAGTTCGCTCGCCCGCTTGTCGAGAAAATCGGCGCCGCGACCGGCGCGTGCCGCGAGCGCTTCGGCGCGGGCGCGGTCGAACGTCACGTCGCGATAGATCGCGAGTGAATACGGATAGCGCAACTGCGCTTCGACGGTCCCGTCCATCTGCGCGGGCCGCTGGCGCACGTAGGCGACGCTGCGCCGGTAGCGCGGAATCGCGCCGCGCCTGATCCGCTTGCCGCGCCAGAGGATATGCCCGCCGTCGAGCGGGTCGAGCAACGCGAGCGCGCGCAGCAGCACGCTCTTGCCGGAGCCCGACGGTCCCGTGATAGCAATTCGCGATCCCGCGGCGAGGCTGAAGTCGGTCGGCGCCAGCAGCGTCTTGCCGCTGCTGGCGTCGCGGCGCGTGATGTGCTGCGCATCGATGAGACCGGAGGGGACTGTCATGTCACAAATGAAAAAAAGCGTTAATGGCGCCGAAGCGTTACTGCAGCGTGCGCCATAATACCTATTGAAAAGCCGCCGGTGTCGTGCTCCGTTCACTCACGCAAGTGGCCCGACATGGCGCGCAAACTCTGCAGAACAACAACGGAACCGCCATGACGCTAGCACGAGCCATCGGCAAATCGGCTGCATGGATCGTCGGTATCGTCGCACTGATCCTCGCGGCGGCCGGCATCTTCATTTTCACGTTCGACTGGAACCACGCGAAACCGTGGGTCAACGAACATGTGAGTACCGCACTTGGCCGCCCGTTCGCGATCAACGGCGATCTCAAGGTCGGCTGGCGTCGCCCCGAGGGCGAGACCGGCTGGCGCGCATGGGTGCCCTGGCCGAGCTTCTCCGCCACGCAACTCGAGATCGGCAACCCGGACTGGGCAAAGGGGCCGAAGTTCGTCACGCTCGATGCCGCGCATTTCGATCTCGCGATTCTTCCGCTCCTCGCGCATGAAATCGTCATTCCGTCGATCGATGTCGTCAATCCCGCGGTCGACCTCGAGCGGCTCGCCGATGGCCGCAATACGTGGACCTTCCAGTTCAAGCAATCGTCGCAGCCGTCGCCGTGGACGGTGCGGCTCGACAGCTTCGGTTTCGCGAAGGGCGTCGTCACGTATCGCGATGCGATCACGAAGGCCGATCTCACGGTCGCGATCGATACGCTCGGCCAGCCGATTCCGATCGGCGACGTGCTGAAGGAGCAGGAGCAAACGTCGCGCGCGGCGTCGGCGCAGCGTGTCGGCAAGAGTGGCGCCGCCCGACTGAGCGCGCAGGCGAGTGCCGAGGCTGCGTCGGGTGCGTCGGCTGCGCAAGGCGCGAGCGGGGCGTCCGCCGCAACGGCGTCGGGTGCCTCCGCTGCCGCGCCGGCTACTTCGGTTTCCTCCGTATCCACGGCCGTGCCGGCATCCGCCGCGAGCGGTGCGTCCGCTGCGTCGGGTGCCGCTGCGCCCGCGAAGCCGGCCGGCCCGACGTATGCGTTCGGGCTCAAGGTCGACGGCCGATACAAGAACGTGCCGATCAGCGGCACCGGCAAGGTGGGCGGCGTGCTGGCGGTCGAGAACGCGACGCAGCCGTTCCCGCTGCAGGCCGACGTAAAGGCCGGCGACACGCGGCTGGCGATCGTCGGCACGCTGACCGACCCGATGCATCTCGCGGCACTCGACCTGCGTCTGTGGCTGCAAGGCACGTCGATGTCGCACCTCTACCAGATCACCGGCATTACGCTGCCGGACACGCCGCCGTATGCGACCGAGGGGCGCCTGATCGGCAACATCAAGCAGCACGCGAGCACGTTCCGCTACGAGAATTTCAACGGCCGCGTCGGCGGCAGCGATCTCCGCGGCACGCTCACCTGGGCGCAGCGCGAGCCGCGGCCGAAGCTGTCGGGCGAGCTCGTGTCGAACCTGCTGCAGTTCTCAGACCTCGCGCCGGTGATCGGCGCCGATTCGGCTGCGAGCAAGGCGAAGCGCGGCGACACGACGCGCCAGCCGCCGGACCGCGTGCTGCCGGTCGCGACGTTCCGCACCGAGCGCTGGAGCGCGATCGACGCGGACGTGAAGTTCACCGGGCGCAAGCTGATCAAGAGCCCGCAACTGCCGATCACCGACCTTTACACGCACATCCTGCTGCAGGACGGCGTGCTGTCGCTCGAACCGCTGCAGTTCGGCGTCGCGGGCGGCACGCTCGCGACCAACGCGCATCTCGACGGCAGCCGCACGCCGCTCAAGGGCCGCTTTACGCTGGCCGCGCGTCACTTGAGGCTGAAGCAACTGTTCCCGACGCAGAAGGTGATGCAGACCGCGCTCGGCGAAATCAACGGCGACGCGTCGCTGTCGGCGACCGGCAACTCGCCGGCCGCGCTCGCGGCGACGTCGACCGGCGAAGTGAAGGCGCTCATCACGGATGGCCGCATCAGCCTGCTGCTGATGGAGGCGGCGGGGCTGAACGTCGCGAACGTCGTCTACGAGAAGCTGTTCGGCACCCGCGACGTGAACATCAATTGCGCGGCGATCGACTTCGTCGCGAACGACGGCATGCTCGACCCGAAGGTGTTCGCGCTCGATACGGACGACGCGCTGATCAACGTCGACGGCCCGGTCAACCTGCGCGATGAATCGATCGATCTGAAGATCCATCCGCATACGAAGGGTTTCCGGGTCTTCTCGTTGCGTTCGCCGTTGTACGCGAAGGGCACGTTCAAGAACCCGAAGGTCGGCGTCGACGCCGGCGCGCTCGCGCTGCGCGCCGGCGCGATGGTCGGGCTGGGCCTGATCAACCCGTTCGCGGCGCTGATTCCGCTGATCGCGCCGAGCAATAACCGCGACGTGCCGTGCTCGGAGCTGTTCGGGCAGATGAAGGCCAAGGCGGCGCAGAAGGAGGCGCTGAAGGCCGGCAAGTGAGGATGTCCGGGGCAGGGCCGGCGCCGCGCGCGGCGGCCCGGCTGGCGGGGCCGGAACGGGGCGGTCGGCAGTTTCTCCGACACCTGCTAAAATACACGGTTTTCCGTCGATTTCTCTCTTACGGGACCTGCCGTGCTTTCTACTGCCAACATCACGATGCAATTCGGGCCGAAGCCCTTGTTCGAGAATATCTCGGTCAAATTCGGCGAGGGCAACCGCTATGGTCTGATCGGCGCGAACGGCTGCGGCAAGTCGACCTTCATGAAGATCCTCGGTGGCGACCTCGAGCCGAGCGCCGGCAACGTCGCGCTGGAGCCGAACGTGCGCTTGGGCAAGCTGCGCCAGGACCAGTTCGCGTACGAAGACGTGCGCGTGCTCGACGTCGTGATGATGGGCCACACCGAGATGTGGGCCGCGATGACCGAGCGCGACGCGATCTACGCGAACCCGGATGCCACCGACGACGACTACATGCACGCGGCCGAGCTCGAAGGCAAGTTCGCCGAATACGGCGGCTACGACGCCGAGGCGCGCGCGGGCGCGCTGCTGCTCGGCATCGGCATCGAGGAGAAGTTCCACAACGGCACGATGGCCGACGTCGCGCCGGGCTGGAAGCTGCGCGTGCTGCTCGCGCAGGCGCTGTTCTCGAAGCCGGACGTGCTGCTGCTCGACGAACCGACCAACAACCTGGACATCAACTCGATCCGTTGGCTCGAGCACACGCTCAACGAGTACAACTCGACGATGATCATCATCTCGCACGATCGTCACTTTCTGAACTCGGTGTGCACGCACATGGCCGACATGGACTTCGGCACGCTGAAGGTCTGGCCGGGCAACTACGACGACTACATGCTCGCATCGGCACAGGCGCGCGAGCGCCAGGCCGCGGCGAACGCGCGCGCGAAGGAGCGCGTGGCCGAGCTGCAGGACTTCGTGCGCCGCTTCTCGGCGAACAAGTCGAAGGCCCGCCAGGCAACGAGCCGCGCGAAGCAGATCGACAAGATCAAGATCGAGGAATTCAAGCCGTCGTCGCGTCAGAACCCGTTCATTCGCTTCGAGTTCGAGAAGAAGCTGCACAACGTCGCGGTGGTCGCCGAAGACATCACGAAGAAGTACGAGCGCACGATCTTCCAGAACTTCAACCTCTCGGTGCAGCCGGGCGAGCGCATCGCGATCATCGGCGAGAACGGCGCGGGCAAGACGACGCTGCTGCGTTCGCTGCTCGGCGCGCTGCAACTCGATCACGGCACGGTGAAGTGGTCTGAGAACGCGAATGTCGGCTACATGCCGCAGGACACGTACGAGGAGTTCCCGAACGACATCACGCTGATGGACTGGATCGACCAGTACCGCAAGGACGGCGACGACGAAACGATGGTGCGCGGCACGCTGGGCCGCCTGCTGTTCTCGTCGGACGACATCAAGAAGTCGGTGAAGGTGCTGTCGGGCGGCGAGAAGGGCCGCATGATCTGGGGCAAGCTGATGCTCGGCCGCCACAACGTGCTGCTGATGGACGAGCCGACCAACCACATGGACATGGAGTCGATCGAGTCGCTGCAGATCGCGCTCGAGCAGTTTGAAGGCACACTGATCTTCGTGTCCCACGACCGCGAATTCGTGAGCGGGCTGGCGAACCGGATCATCGAAGTGCGCACGGACGGCACGCTGTTCGACTTCGGCGGGAATTACGAGGAGTTCCTCACGAGCCAGGGGCAGGAGTAATTGTCCGGGCAGCCATGCCCGATCTGATGTACCGGAAGCCCGCCAGGTGGAAGCCTGGCGGGCTTTTTCGCAAAGTGAGCGCGTGCCGCGCCAGCCCGGCGTACCGATGAAGGGAAAATGTCAGCTCGGGCGTGGCGTCCGCGATCACGATTCGACGCGGCGGCGCCGTTCCCCGCCGGCAGCCGCTTGCCCCACCTCGCGCGCCGCCCGGCGCGTCAATCCGCGAGCCGCTTGTCGGCGAGCGCCTTGCAGCAGTCCTCGTACACCCATTGCACCAGTTTCGCCCGGTAGTCGAGATCGTCGGTATCGACGATTTCCTCGACCGCGTCGCGCGCCCACGACGCGTCGACGAAATCGGCGTGCCGCTTTGCGATGTCCTGCGCCAGCGCGGCCAGCTTCGCGATCGCGAGCCAGTCTGACTGCCGGTGGTGGCGGTCGAGCCAGCGGTGTGCGGCCTGCACCTGGAACGACGCATCCGGCCAGGATTCGTTTAGGTAAAACGCGCCGAGATTGCCGCAGGTGAGCCAGCACAGCAGCTCCAGGCGATCTTGCGAGCCGAGGATATGGGGTGCGTCGGTCATGGCAGCGCTCACGAAGGCATCGATTCCGGGTGGCGCGGCCTGCAGCAGCCGGCGCCGATACTAAAAACATAGCACGATGCGGGGCGCGAGGTGCGACCTCGTGACGCGCCGGCGCGGCGCGGATGCCGCAGTGGCGGGAAGCGGGCGGCCGGCGCCCGGTCCCCGGCGTCCGCGCGGGCCGTTCGGCGACGCTCGAAGTCACGTTCTGCGTCGTCGCGGAGCCGCGCCGCACTCGTTAGAATGGCCGTTTTCCGGGAGACAGGAAGCGATGAAAATCTACGATCAGTTCTATATCGACGGCGCATGGCGTAAGCCGGCCGGAACGGGCACGATCGACGTGATCGACTCGGGCACCGAGGCCGTGATCGGCCGGATTCCCGAGGGCGTGGCGTCGGACGCGCAGGACGCGATCCGCGCGGCGCGCGCGGCATTCGACGCATGGGCCGCGACGCCGGCCGCGACGCGCGCGGGCTATCTGCGCAAGATCGTCGAGCGTCTGCAGGCGCGCAGCGAGGAACTCGCGCAGTCGATCACCGGCGAAGTCGGGATGCCGATCAAGCTGTCGCGCGCGATCCAGGTCGGCGGTCCGATCTACAACTGGAAGGCATACGCGAAGCTCGCCGAATCGTTCGAATTCGAGGCGAAGGTCGGCAACTCGCTGGTGGTGCGCGAGCCGGTCGGCGTCGTCGCGGCGATCACGCCTTGGAACTACCCGCTCAACCAGATCACGCTGAAGGTCGCGCCGGCGCTGGCGGCCGGCTGCACGGTCGTCCTGAAGCCGTCCGAAGTCGCGCCGCTCAACGCGTTCATGCTCGCCGAGGCGATTCACGAAGCGGGCCTGCCGGCGGGGGTGTTCAACCTCGTGTGCGGTTATGGCCCGGTCGTCGGTGAGGTGCTGGCGACCGATCCGGACGTCGACATGGTGTCGTTCACGGGTTCGACGCGTGCCGGCAAGCGCGTGGCCGAACTCGCGGCCGCGGGCGTGAAGCGCGTCGCGCTCGAACTGGGCGGCAAGTCGGCGTCGGTGATTCTCGATGACGCCGATTTCGCGGCGGCGGTGAAGGGCACGGTCAACGCGTGCTACCTGAACGCGGGCCAGACCTGTTCGGCACACACGCGGATGCTGGTGCCGGAGGCGCGCTACGACGAGGCACGCGCGATCGCGAAGGCGGCAGCCGAAGCGTATGTCGCGGGCGACCCGCGTCAGGAAACGACGCGCCTCGGCGCACTCGCATCGGCCGTGCAGCAGCAGCGCGTGCAGGCCTACATCCAGCGCGGAATCGACGACGGCGCAGAACTCGTGACCGGCGGCACGGGCCTGCCGGAAGGGCTCGCGAAGGGCTTCTTCGTCAAGCCGACGGTGTTCGGCCGCGTCGATCCGAAATCGACGATCGCGCAGGAAGAGATCTTCGGGCCGGTGCTGTCGATCATCACGTATCGCGACGAAGACGAAGCCGTGCGCATCGCGAACGATTCGCCGTACGGGCTCGGCGGCGCGGTATGGGCGGGCAGCGACGAACGCGCGATGCGCGTCGCGCGCCGCATCCGCACGGGGCAGGTCGACATCAACGGCGGCACGTGGAATGGCGCCGCGCCGTTCGGCGGCTACAAGCAGTCGGGACACGGCCGCGAAAACGGCGTGTACGGGCTCGAAGAGTATCTCGAATACAAGTCGATGCAGCTCAAGCCGGCGAATCCGTCCTGAGCGTTTCACGCCGCATGACCCGGAACGGCACGCTCGCGTGCCGTTTTTTTATTGACCGCCGTCAAGGTGCGCGCCGGTGGATCCGTCGATCATCGCGTTTCCGATTTCCGATGTTTCGACGAGGTTCAGATGACCGCACGCACTTCCTTCCCGCCGCTCACGATTCGCGGCCGCACCTTGCTGCCCGTGGTGCAGGGCGGCATGGGCGTCGGCATCTCCGCGCACCGCCTTGCGGGCAGCGTCGCGCGCGAAGGCGCGCTCGGCACCATCGCGAGCATCGACCTGCGTCACCACCATGCGGACTTGCTCGCACGCTGTCGCGCGAATCCCGATCGCGCGACGCTGGAGGCCGCGAACCTCGAGGCGCTCGCGCGCGAGATTCGCCTCGCGAAGACCTACAGCGAAGGGCGCGGGATGATCGCGGTCAACGTGATGAAGGCGGTGAGCGCACATGCGGACTACGTGCGCGTCGCGTGCGACGAAGGCGCGGACGCGATCGTGATGGGCGCAGGCCTGCCGCTCGATCTGCCCGATCTCACGCAGGGTCATGACATCGCGCTGATCCCGATCCTGTCGGACAGCCGCGGGATCGCGCTGGTGCTGAAGAAGTGGATGAAGAAGGGGCGGCTGCCCGACGCGATCGTGATCGAGCATCCCGCGCATGCGGGCGGCCACCTCGGCGTCACGCAGATCGACGACATGCACGACGCACGCTTCGATTTCGCGCGCGTGCTCGACGAGACGGCGCAGGTGATGGCGTCGCTCGGTCTCGCGCGCGACACGATCCCGCTGATCGTCGCGGGCGGGATCAACAGTCACGACACGGTGCGTGCGGCGCTCGCGGCCGGCGCGAACGGCGTCCAGGTGGGAACGCCGTTCGCGGTGACGGAAGAGGGCGATGCGCATCCGAACTTCAAGCGCGTGCTGGCCGATGCGCTGCCCGAGGACATCGTCGAATTCGTCAGCGTGACGGGGCTGCCGGCGCGCGCGGTGAAGACCCCCTGGCTCGATCGCTACCTGCGCAACGAAACGCGCATTCGCGACAAACTCGGCGCGTTCAAGCAGCGCTGCCCGACCGCGCTCGAGTGCCTGAGCGTCTGCGGACTGCGCGACGGCATCGAAAAGTTCGGCCATTTCTGCATCGACACGCGGCTCTCGGCCGCGTTGCGCGGCGACGTCGCGAACGGCCTGTTCTTCCGCGGCCGCGAAGCGCTGCCGTTCGGCAACGCGATCCGTAGCGTGCGCGATCTGCTCGACCTGCTGCTGACGGGCTGTGCGACGGAGCCTGCGACAAACCGTCCAATGTTTACGCTGGCTTGACGGATATCAAGACGACGCAAAGACCCTACATGGAGAATGGAATAAATTCTACAAGGGGTCCGTACCATGCATAAAACGATTCGAACATGCATCACCGCTGCCGCCGTGGCGGCGAGCCTCGTCACGCTGCCCTCGCTGTCGCACGCGGCGTCGGCGGGAGACGGGATCAACCAGGGTGACGTCCTGGTCCGGCTGCGCGCGATCAGCATCCAGCCGAACGAGCGCGCGAGCGATACGCTCGGCGCGATCAATACAGGCGTGAACAACGCGATCGTGCCGGAACTCGACTTCACCTACATGATCCGCGACTACCTGGGCGTGGAGCTGATTCTGGGCACGTCGCGGCACCAGATGACATCGAGCCTCGGCAATCTCGGCGGCGTGGGCGTGCTGCCGCCGACGCTGCTGCTGCAGTACCACTTCAACCATGCCGGCAAGGTGCGGCCGTACGTCGGCGCGGGCCTGAACTACACGTACTTCTACAACAACGGGCTCAACGTCGGCGGGGAAGGCGTGTCGATCAACAAGAGCAGCTTCGGTCCCGCGCTGCAGTTCGGCGTCGACGTGCAGTTGACGAAGAAGGTGTTCATGAACGTCGACGTGAAGAAGATCTGGATGAGCACCGATGCGACGCTCGGCGACAAGGGCATCGGCACGCTGCACATCGATCCGCTGATCGTCGGCGTGGGCGTCGGGATGAAGTTCTAGACGCGAGCGAAAAAGAACAGAGTTGGGGTTGGCGGCATGGCAGTCGGCATGCCGCTCTTTTTTTGTGCGGCGGATTTACAGCTTGTCGTACTGAAAGCGCATCGCGGTGCCTTCGCGCGTGATGCGCTCCCACACCGCGCGTTTCTCGTCGTCGCTCAGGAACACCCAGTTCGACACTTCGCCGGCCGTGCGGCCGCAGCCCTTGCAGACTTCGTCGAAGAGGGTCGAGCACACGCCGATGCAGGGGCTGTCGGGCAGGTCGTGGAGGTTGGAGGCCATCGGAAGGGTTCGCGCGTTGAATCGTCAGGGCGTCATTTTAATGCATCGCGACGACGCGCCCCGGCCGCGATCCCGGCGGCGCGACGGCCACCCGTCCGGACGGTTTCGCGGCCGCCTTCTTTTCCTGATGGACAGACGCCGATTACCCGATAGAATTCCCCCGGAACGCCCCGCTGCGCGGGCCGCTCGAGCGGCCGGCGGCGGCAATCTGTTCCGTTTGCGCGACACCGGCATGATTTTTTTGTGACGGAGCGCGAATGGTGGTAGCGTTCGGGGTTTTCGAGGGGCGGCGTGCCGGGATGCGCCGCCATGACGAGGCAGACGGCAGCCGGACACGGGTCCGGCCGGAGGGAGAACGGGATGAAAGCAAAGGTAGTGGGCCGGTTCGCAGCGCTTGCGCTGTGCGTGGGTGCATCGGCGGCGGCGGCGAAGGATACGCAGCTCAATGTCTATAACTGGTCCGATTACATTGCGAAGGACACGATCCCGAACTTCGAGAAGCAGGCGGGCGTCAAGGTTCGCTACGACAACTACGACAGCGACGACACGCTGCAGGCGAAGCTGCTGACGGGCAGCTCGGGCTACGACATCGTCGTGCCGACCAGCAACTATGCGGGCAAGCAGATCGCGGCCGGCATCTTCACGCCGCTCGACAAGTCGAAGCTGCCGAACCTCAAGTACCTCGATCCGCAACTGATGGCGCTCGTCGCCGGCGCGGACCCGGGCAACAAGTATTCGGTGCCCTGGGCGTACGGCACGACCGGTCTCGCGTACAACCTGACGAAGGCGCAGCAGGCGCTCGGCAAGGTTCCGCTCGACAACTGGGACATCCTGTTCAAGCCGGAAAACATCTCGAAGCTGAAGACCTGCGGCGTGTCGGTGCTCGACGCGCCGGACCAGATGTTCGCGGCGGCGCTGCACTACATCGGCAAGGATCCGATGAGCACGAACCCGGCCGACTACAAGGCCGCGATGGAAGTGCTGAAGAAGATCCGCCCGTACATCACGCAGTTCAACTCGTCGGGCTACATCAACGACCTGGTCGGCGGCGACATCTGCTTCGCGTTCGGCTGGTCGGGCGACGTCGTGATCGCGAAGCATCGCGCGATCGAGGCGAAGAAGCCGTACAAGGTCGAGTACTACATTCCGAAGGGCGGCGCGCCGGTCTGGTTCGACGTGATGGCGATCCCGAAGGACGCGAAGAACAAGGACGCCGCGCTGCAGTGGATCAACTACATCGAGGATCCGAAGGTGCACGCGGCGATCACGAACGCCGTGTACTACCCGAGCGCGAACGCCGAGGCACGCAAGTATGTGCGGCCGGACGTCGCGAACGACCCGGCCGTCTACCCGCCGGCCGACGTCGTGAAGACGCTGTTCCTGCTCAAGCCGCTGCCGCCTGAAATCCAGCGTCTGCAGACGCGTCTGTGGACCGAGCTGAAATCGGGCCGCTGAAGCGAGTCGGAGCAGGCCAGCAGTCATGAAGCCCCTGGTGTCCCCGGGGGCTTTGTTCGTCAAACGCAGGAGAGAAGCAGCACATCATGAATAGCCAGTCGGGTGCGCCGGTCGCGGGCGCGCCGTCCTTCGTTCCTTCGTCCGGCGCCGATGCGCGCGCCGAGAACTTTGTCCAGATTGTCGACGTCGTCAAGAAATTCGGCGAGACCGAAGTGGTACGCAACGTGAACCTGACGGTGCGCCAGGGCGAGCTGTTCGCGCTGCTCGGCAGCTCGGGTTCCGGCAAGTCGACGCTGCTGCGCATGCTCGCGGGTCTCGAGACGGTCACGTCGGGCAAGATCCTGATCGACGGCGAGGACCTCGCGCAGATGCCGCCGTACAAGCGGCCCGTGAACATGATGTTCCAGTCGTATGCGCTGTTCCCGCACATGTCGGTCGAATCGAACGTCGCATACGGCCTCAAACAGGAAGGTACGCCGAAGGCGGAGCTGAAGGAGCGCGTCGCGGCGGCACTCGAGCTCGTGCAGATGAGCAAGTACGCGAAGCGCAAGCCGCACCAGCTGTCGGGCGGCCAGCAGCAGCGCGTCGCGCTCGCGCGTTCGCTCGTCAAGCGCCCGAAGGTGCTGCTGCTCGACGAGCCGATGTCGGCGCTCGACAAGCAGATCCGCCAGCGCACGCAGATCGAGCTCGTCAACATCCTGAACAAGGTCGGCGTCACCTGCATCATGGTCACGCACGACCAGGAAGAGGCGATGACGATGGCGAACCGGCTCGCCGTGATGAGCGAAGGGCAGATCGTGCAGATCGGCTCGCCGAACGAAGTCTACGAATATCCGAACAGCCGCTTCTCGGCCGAGTTCATCGGCTCGACCAACCTGTTCGAAGGCGTCACCGTCGAGGACGAACCCGACTACGTCTACATCGAATCGCCGGAGCTGCCGAGCCGGCTGTACGTGAGCCACGGGATCACGGGCCCGCTCGGAATGTCGGTCACGGTGTCGGTGCGCCCCGAGCGGATCGCGCTCACGCGCAAGCCGCCCGAAGGCGCGTTCAACTGGGCGCGCGGCAAGATCACCAACGTCGCGTACATGGGCGGCTATTCGCTGTATCACGTGAAGCTCGATGCGGGCAAGACGGTGATCGCGAACGTGTCGAGCCTCGCGATCTCCGAGCTCGACACCCCGTCGCTCGGCGACGAGATCTACGTGCGCTGGAGCGCGACCGCGGGCGTGGTGCTGACGTCATGAGCACGCTCAAGTCCCTGCTTGCATGGCCCGTGCGGCGCTTCAACCTGACTGGCGGCTCGGCGGTCGTCGCGGGGCCGTATACGTGGCTCGTGCTGTTCTTCCTCGTGCCGTTCGTGCTGGTCGTGAAGATCAGCTTCGCGGAGCTGCAGCTCGGCATTCCGCCGTATACGGAACTCGCGTCATACGCGGACGGCGTGGTGCACATCGCGCTGAACCTGTCGCACTATGCGTTCCTGCTCACCGACAGCCTGTATTTCGCGACCTACGTGAATTCCGTGGTGGTCGCGGCGATCACGACGCTGCTGTGCCTGCTGATCGGCTATCCGATGGCGTATTACATCGCGCGTTCGAACCCGGCGACCCGCAACCTGCTGATGATGGGTGTGATGCTGCCGTTCTGGACGTCGTTCCTGATTCGCGTGTACGCATGGATCGGGATCCTGAAGAACAACGGGCTCCTGAACAACTTCCTGATGTGGATCGGCCTGACCCACACGCCGATCGAGCTGTACCGCACGAACTACGCGGTGTACATCGGGATGGTGTATTCGTACCTGCCGTTCCTCGTTATGCCGCTGTACGCGCACCTCGTGAAGATGGACCTGCGCCTGCTCGAAGCTGCGTACGACCTGGGAGCCAGGCCGTGGAGGGCGTTCGTGCAGATCACGCTGCCGCTGTCGAAGAACGGGATCATTGCGGGCTGCCTGCTGGTGTTCATTCCGGCGGTCGGCGAGTACGTGATTCCGGAACTGCTAGGCGGCGCGAACACGCTGATGATCGGCCGCGTGATGTGGAATGAGTTCTTCAACAACGCAGACTGGCCGATGGCGTCGGCCGTGACCTGCGCGATGGTGCTGCTGCTGCTCGTGCCGATGGCGATGTTCCAGCACTTCCAGGCGAAGGAGCAGGAGGGCCGCCGTCGATGAAGCCGAATCGTTACCTGCAGTTCGCGGCGCTCTTCGCCGGTTTCGCGTTCCTGTACATCCCGATCATCAGCCTGATCGTCTATTCGTTCAACGAGTCGAAGCTCGTCACCGTGTGGTCGGGCTTCTCGTTCCGCTGGTACTCGGCGCTCGTGGAGGACGACGAACTGCTGACGGCCGCATGGCTGTCGCTGAAGATCGGCGTACTGACCGCGTTCGCGTCGGTGTTCATCGGCACGTGGGCCGGCTTCGTGCTCGCGCGGATGGGCCGCTTTCGCGGCTTCGCGCTGTTCAGCGGCATGATCAACGCGCCGCTGGTGATTCCCGAGGTGATCCAGGGGATCTCGCTGCTGCTGCTGTTCATCGAACTGGCGAAGTGGATCGGCTGGCCGGCCGAGCGCGGCGTGTTCACGATCTGGCTGGGCCACGTGATGCTGTGCATCTCCTACGTCGCGATCATCGTGCAGTCGCGCGTGCGCGAACTGAACCCGTCGCTCGAGGAAGCCGCGCTCGATCTGGGCGCGACGCCGCTGAAGGTGTTCTTCACGATCACGCTGCCGCTGATCTCGCAGGCGCTGATCGCGGGCTGGCTGCTGTCGTTCACGCTGTCGATCGACGACCTCGTGCTGTCGGCGTTCCTGTCCGGCCCAGGCTCGACGACGCTGCCGCTCGTCGTGTTCTCGCGCGTGCGCCTCGGCCTGAACCCGGAGATGAACGCGCTCGCGACGCTGTTCATCGTCGCGGTGACGGCGGGCGTGGTGATCGCGAACTTTGTGATGCTGCGTCAGGAGCGCAAGCGGGTGGCCGCGTTCGCGACCTGACGTCTCTTTCGCACAGGTTGCCGACGCAACGAAAAACGCCCGGTGCCGACGACGAGTCGGGCCGGGCGTTTGTTTTTGGCGCGCAGCGCGCAGATCGGCCGGTCAATATGCGAAACGCTTACTTGGTGCCGTCCAGATTGCCGTGGCGCCCGTGTACGGCTGGACGCTCCCGAGCCGCCGGACGGCAGCACAGTCGCGGATTGAAGTGCGTGGCGACGCCTTCGCAGGCCGAGACTAGTTCGAGCGATGCGTAGCCGTGCAGCGAATTGACCTGGTTTGACCCGTACACGTTCGAGTCTGGGCCAGGGTCGGTCTGCGGCGTGATGAACAGGTCGAGCGTGCAGACGGTCCCGCCGACCGACGGCGAGAGACTGGTGAGTGTCAACGCCGCCGTGTGAGCGAGCGTCCCGTGCACGTTGCTCATGCCGATGAGCGCGATCGCCATCAGCGCTGTCGCGACGACGCCGAGCATCGATGCGATCACGATTCGGTGCTCAATCAGATATACATGCGAATGCGAAAAATCCTAAATTGCATAAGATAATTCGTAAAAATCTGATTTCATTAATGGAGATTGATTCCATTTATGGAAAGCCGAAGATAATCATCTCAATAATTGCACGGGACTTCGTGGTGCGGTAAAAGGACGGCTTCATTTCCCGCACGAGTCAACGATGAAGATTGCACAAAGCCGCAACATGGTTTGCCTGGGAGATGGCACTGATCGTGGCGGCACTATCATCGAAGCCACCGGTAAACTCAAGCATCTCGGCATTGGCGTGGCACTGGACGGTCACGGCGTGACTTGCCCTGCCCGAAATGCGGCGGGGTTTTTCCGCTGCTGGCAAGCGGTCCGTGCACGTGCCCCGGCTGCGCTGTCGGGTATCGTGGAGACAAAACTGCCTGCGGTGCCACGGTCGTCGGTGCATGAGGGCCCAGGATCAAAGTCATGTCGATCCTGAACCAGACCCGCACGCTGTCCATCTCCGGTGCCGCATTACCGACTTACGGGATGAATGCATTTCCGGTATTTGTTCCGGTGCGGTTGCAAGGCACTGAAGCAATCGGCCGCATTGACGAATGCCGTTATCTCGTTACGCTGCGCACCGATGATGCTTACGGGCTTTCTCCGAGCGTCACCGCCAATCTCAATCTGGATAAAGTAGTCGGCACCGAAGTCACCATTTCCATCCAACTCGAAGGGAAAGGGCGTTTTATTCCCGGGTTGGCGGGCAATAACGGGCTCGGCAATATCGGCGCCGGCACGCGCGAAATCACAGGGGTGGTCGAAGCGACGCGGATTGTCGGCCAGGGCCGAGATTCGATCCTGTACGAACTCGAATTGCGCCCGTGGCTCTATCGCGCGACGCTGACGCAAGACAGTCGCCTCTTTCAGGAGATGAACGTCGTCGAGATCACCGACGCCGTGCTGTCGGCGTATCCGTACACGGTTGACAAACGCCTGGCGGGCCCATTCCGCGGGCGTTATCCGAAACGCGACGTACAGCGTCAGGCATTTGAGTCGGATTGGGCGTTCCTGCAACGACAGTGGGAAGAATGGGGCATCTGGTGGTGGTTCGAGCACGATGACGGCCATCACCGCTTGGTCTTGTGCGACACGATCGGCGGCCATCACCCCCACGGTCCTGCATATGAGACGCTGCGCTACCTGCCGCCGGACGGCAAGCATATTGACGAAGAACACATTCATGCGCTGTCGGTAACAAGCCGACTCACGGCCGGCCGCGTGACCGTGACGGACTATGACTACACGCGCCCGCGCGCGAAGCTGGCGGTTACCGAGGAAGACCCGCGCGCCACGGCGAGCGCCGACGCGGAAATCTATGCGTGGGGCGACTACAGCCAGCCGCTGGCGGGCACACAAGGTCTCGCGGGCCAGCCCAACGATACGGATCTCGAAGCGCGCCATCTGGCTCGCATACAGCTCGAGGCGCAACGCTGTACGGGGCTGCGTGCCAAGGGCGCAGGAAACCTGCGCGGGCTAACTGTCGGTCGCACGTTCACCTTGGCGGGATACCCGCAGCAATCCGCGAACCGTGAATATGTGGTCGTGTCCTGCGCGCTCGACATCGAGGAAATCGGAGGCCGCACTGGCGTCGCGCAAACGTACCGCGTCGACACGCAGTTCGAGCTCCTGCCGGCGAATGAGCCGTTCCGCCTGAAGCGCAGTGTCGACAAGCCTGTGTTGAGCGGCCCCGAAAAAGCCGTCGTCGTCGGGCCGGCCGGACAGGAAATCTGGACCGACCAGTACGGTCGCGTCAAGGTCCAGTTCGAATGGGACCGTCAAGGCCCGCACGACGAGCGCTCGGGAATCTGGCTGCGCGTGTTGTCACCATGGCAAGGCATCGACATGGGTGCGACGTTCATCCCCCGGATCGGCCATGAGGTCGCCGTCGTGCACTACCGCGGCGATCCGGATTTGCCGGTCATTGCGGGCAGCCTCGTGAACGCATTGCGCCAGCCGGCGCTGGATTTGCCGCACAACGAGGGCGTAGCGATACTGCGTGGCCGCGAGCACCATGGCATGGCATCCGGTCACGTCGCAATCGACGACACGCAGGGGCAAATTCATACGCAGATTGCGAGCGATGCCGGCACATCGCAGCTCAGTCTCGGCAACCTGCGGCGCATGCTGAAGAAGAAGGGGCGTGCCGAGGCGCGCGGCAAGGGCTTCGATCTGCGTACCGACGATTGGGGCGTGATGCGAGCGTTGAAAGGCCTGTTCGTCACGACAGATGGTCAACCGGGCGGCGCGGGTCACGCGAAAGACGCGAAGGAGGCAATCGGTCGGCTGGCGGGGGCACGAGAACTCCAAGAGAGCCTGTCCGCGCTGGCGCAACGGCACGACGCGCAACGATACGGCGCGGATCAGAGCGAGGTCGTCAAGGCGATCAACGCGCGCAACGATGCGATCAAGGGAAAGCCATCGGCGGATCCGGACCACTTTCCCGAACTCACTGAAGCAGACATCGTGCTGGCCGGACCAGCGGGCATCAGCCTGGCCGCCGAGCGCAGCGTACATATCGCCAGCAACGACGATGTGGCCGTGACGAGTGGCCGGCATGTCGGCCTGGCGGTTGGCCGATCGCTGTTTGCGAGTGTAGTGAACACGTTCGCGCTGTTCGTGCACAAGGCAGGTATGGCGCTGGTCGCCGCTGGCGGCAAGGTGCGTGTCGAAGCGCAGACCGACGGGATTGACCTGACAGCCAAGCGAGCGATCCGGATCACCAGCACGACGGACAGCATTCATCTGCACGCGGCGAAGGAAATCGTGCTGCACGCCGGGAGTACGGAGATGCACATCGGTGAACAGGGTTACGTGGTGCGCACGGCGGGCGAGCATACGGTCTATGCCGCTAGTCATCAGACCGATGGCCCGGCATCGGTCACGAAGCCGTTGCCGGGGATGCCCGGTGCTGATTTCGAGGAGTTCTACACGCTGCGTGATCGAAGGGGTAAGACACTGGCCGACTGCGCGTATCGGTTGACCTGTCCAGATGGTTGCGTGATCGAAGGACACACCGATGCGGAGGGCCGTACGGCAACGGCCTATGCCGAATCGGCCGAGGCGGTGCATTGCGAGGCGTTGCCCGACGACGAGGCCGAATTCGTGCGCGCACGGTATTGGGACGAGGACGCGGAATACACGCTCGATTTCGCAAGCATCAGTGCAATAGGAGTGAGAAAGTCTTGACAAGTACGCCACCACCACGTAGGCGCGCACCAAGTGTTCCGAAGGCCGGCAAGGGCAGCCAGACCAAGCGGCCGGAGGCGGCTGGCACTGTGTTGCCCGTCGAAAATCCGATGGACCTTTGGTACCTGTGCCAGAAGGCGGGCTTTGCGGAGCGGTTCCCGATGCGTGACGCGCGAGGGCGTGCGCTATGTCAGCGGCAGGTATCTCGATGGGTGCACCACGACTGCAAGGGCAACCGATGGAAATGGCCGTATTGGGGCGAGGTCGGCTTCAACATGCTGCCCGGTGGCGGGCGACCGCCCGAGGCAATCATGAGTCGTCGCGAGCCGTTCCGGCCATCGACCATGCCGCTGTCACGCTACGAGATCATTCGGCGGCGCGTAGCGTTTCAGGCAGGCATTGATGAAGGCGTGTTGCCTTGGGTATTGATCGGTTTAGTCGAGCCGCTGGTGACGACGGAATACCTTGAGAACAACCTGTCGCCCGACGAGGTGCGTGAAGCGTACCGGTTGGTGCGTTCGGCGGATACGGGATGGGATTGGACAGCGCTGGATCGGCCGACGATACCGGGGTTGCTGCGCATTCCGGACGTGATCCGTCTGCGCGACTACAAGGGACGCACGGGCTCGGCCCGCTTTGCTGCCGACAACATCGCCTACCTGATCGAGATCAAGTTCGAGGGGGATGCGCTAACACGGGAACAAATAGATGCCTACCGGAAAATCGTCAATTACGACCTGAGAAAATTTCGCCTGCTAGAAACGAAGGCATGCAAGGTGCCGCGCCGCCGCCGTCGAGAATGGTTGGAAAAGGCACGCAATGCGGAGCCGGTATTTCGAGCGGTCGAGGGCGGTGTGACTTCGCCGGAGCGGCTGAAAGAGTTTCATGCGCAACTGCCTCAGGCGGCGATGCTGCTGCACGACATGGAGGCGGAGCAGCAAGCGGTGCGACGGTTATTCGGGGGCGCTCGCCGAATTGATGAGCGGCGTTACTTTGCGGAACTGCGCACCTACGATTCACAGCGTGCCGCGCGCGAGGAGGTGGAACGGCGACGATTGCGGGAGCAACTGACGTTGATTCTCGGCGCGCCGTTGGCCGGGGCTGCGGCTGGGGCTGTGCTCGCCGGTGCGGGCGCATTTGCCGGCGCTGCCGGCGAATTGGGCGGCGCGGTGGAGTTGGTCGGACACGGGGCGCAGACACTGGCACGATTTCCAATTGGGAAGGTCGCCGTGACGGCGGCTGCGGCCAATGCAGCCATCTATAACGCAGCGGCGCAAACACCGCCCGAAGGTACCGGCGAGGTGGCCGGGATGACACGGGACACGCTGCGTATGCTGGACATGTTGAATCGCAACCAAACCGTTCGCGTGCTGTATCTGTCAGATTGAGGGGGGAGATCGTGGATTTTTTTGATGAGTGGGACGAGGCGAAATGGTACTTCACCTACGGAGATGATGACGAACCGGACAACGTCGTGTTGCAGGGCGGATTGGTCATCGTGCTTTACCTGCTGAAATCGTATGCACAGTCGAATCGGTCGGCGCTGGCAAGTGTGATGTTGAGGCTTCAGGAAATCATGGGGCGGCAGTTGCGCTGGGGCTACTGGGAGCATCCGCGCAAGCGGGGCAAGTACACGCCGGAGCACTTCTCGACTTTCGTGGAATGGGTTCGCACGCGGCCACCGACGCATGCAATCGAGTTCACGTGGTCGTCCGGACCAGGTTACGACTTCGTAGGCGATTGGGGGGGGCGCGGGTTTTCGCAGGGGAATTTATTCGAAGAGGAATGGAAAACGGTCTCCTACTTTCAGGTCTATCTGCCGGTAGAAGTGCTACGCGGAGACGGACGAAGCGCCTTCGAGAGGCTACTGGCGGAATTAGCCATGCGCCTCCCCGTGTTGCACGGCTATGCGGGGCTAGGACTCCAGCAATGCGACGAGTTTCACCGTTACGAGAACTTGGAACTGGAGCTAGCGGAGCAATTTCTGGGATTTGACGTTGCCGATCCGATGGGACATCCGGAATTTCGCGACGGAATCAAAAGCGTGAACTGGTACACGATCCTGCATCGTAGCTGGCTTGAGAAATTGGGCGGCCGGGAAGGGTTGGAGCAGGCAATACAAGATGAGGCATCGAGCGGGCTATCGCTGGTCGATTACGCGAACGGGGTGATGTTGAAGGCGGGCGAATGGCCGTCGTTGGGCTGGACTGAGCGCGACCCGCAGCCAGCCGCCTATGTGGCTGCGAACAGGTTGTTGAAGCCGATACGCGTGCCGGAGTTACGTTGTTTGCATATGGGCTCGATCATGGGCGAGACGCGCTTTGACAACGTGTCGACGGATCAGTGGCTGCGTCGGTTCGATGCTCCGGGAATCTGGCCGCCGCGAGGGCTTACGCCGACGGAGATCGAACCGGCACCGCCAGTAGATGAGCCAGCCGTACCTGTGTCGCTCCCGCCTGCTGTGCAGCCGACCGGCGTTCGCGTGCTGAGTGCGCGTCCAGGGCAGCCGTGTCCACGCGAGGGGGACTGGTTCAGTCCATTCCTGAAGCGCACGGAACGGATAAAGCAGGGAGACCTGATGCCGGGGCCGGACACGACCCAGCAAGGGGCGGTGACGTGGTATTTGCGTGAGCCGGACGTCTGATATGCGCGCGAACAAGCGCGGTAATTCGACAAACGCCGCCCCGGTTCACGCGCCGAACGCCGCCTTCGCCAGCAGCCCGAGCGCGACGCAGACGAGCACCGCAGCGAAGCCGGCCTGCACGTGCCGCGCAGACAGGTGCCGGGACGCATTGCGTCCGATCGCCATGCCGATTGCGGTCGCGACCGTGAACCACAGCATCATGTCGAGCGGCGCGCGCGTGCCCGACACGAGCGTCGCGAGCACGCCGCCGGTGCCGACCAGCGCGATCACCATCAGCGACGTCGCGACCACGCCGTGCATCGACACGTTCGTGAACTTGCGCAGCATCGGCACGATCACGAAGCCGCCGCCGACGCCGAGCAAGCCCGTCATCAGCCCCGTCACCGCGCCGGTCGACGCGAGCGCGAGCCCGACCGGCCAGGACCACACGAGGCGGCCCGTATCGGGATTCACGCGGCCGACGCATAACCGCGATTCGTCCGCGTCGCCGGAGGCGTGGCGGAGTGCCTGCCGCAACAGGCGGCTCGCGACGACCAGCATCGTCAGCGCGAACAGCGCCAGCAGCACGCGTTGCGGCAGCACGTGCGCGAGCTTCACGCCGAGCGTCGTGAGCGGCACGCCCGCCACGGCCATCAACAGCGCCGCGCGATAGCGCACGAGCCCGCGACGAAACCCTTCGAGCGCGCCGAGCGCGGCACTGCCCGCGACCGCGACGAGCGCGACGGGCGTGGCCTGCTGCATCGGCCAGCCCATCCCGACGACGAGCGCGGGCACCGCGAGAATGCCGCCGCCCGCGCCGGTGAGGCCGAGCACGGCGCCGACGAGGCTGCCGAGTACGAGGGAAATCAGCATGGTGTCATCGGGTTCCGGTCAACGTGCGATCGCGGGCTTCGCGAGCCATTCGCGGCCCTTGAGCATCGCCTTCCAGTAGAGCGGCGGCAGCAGGCGCTCCTTGAGCAGCCACGCGAGCCGGGACGGACGCCTGCCGTCGATCAGCCACGCGGGGAAGGTCGGCGCGACCTTGCCGCCGTAGAGGAATTCGGCGAGCACGATCTTGCCGCGCTCGACGGTGAGCGGGCACGACCCGTAGCCGTCGTACGCGGCGTCGCCGTGCGCGCGGCCCAGCGACGCGAGCACATTGTGCGCGACGACGGGCGCCTGCTTGCGCGCGGCCGCGGCGGTTTTCGCGTTGGTCGTGTTGGTGACGTCGCCGAGCGCGAAGATGTCCGCGAACTGCTTGTGCCGCAGCGTCGCCGGATCGACGTCGATCCAGCCGGCCGCATCGGCGAGCGGGCTCGCGCGCACGAAATCGGGCGCCTTCTGCGGCGGCACGACGTGGATCATGTCGAACGCGCGCTCGACGGTTTCCGTGCCGCCGTCGGGCAACGCGCGCCGGAACGTCGCGCGCCGCGCGGACCCGTCGATCGCGACGAGGTTGTGGCCGAACGACAGCGCGATGTCGTAGCTTTTCACGTACTCCATCAACGCGGGCACGTAGTCGGCGACCCCGAACAGCGCGGCGCCCGCATTCAGGAACTCGACGTTCGCGGCGCCGAGGCGGCCCGTGCGCCGCCAGTGATCGCACGACAGGTACATCGCCTTCTGCGGCGCGCCCGCGCACTTGATCGGCATCGGCGGCTGCGTGAACAGCGCGTTGCCGCCGCGGAACGCCTGCACCAGTTCCCACGTGTACGGCGCGAGGTCGTAGCGATAGTTCGACGTGACGCCGTTGCGGCCGAGCGTTTCCGCGAGGCCGTCGATCGCGTGCCAGTCGAGCTTGAGCCCCGGGCACACGATCAGCTTGCGGTAGCCGATGCGCCGGCAGCCATCGAGCACCACGGTGTGCGCGTCGGGCTCGAAGCCGGCGACGGCGGCCTGGATCCATTTCACGCCGCGCGGCAGCAGGTCGACGATCCGGCGCGCGGTCGTGTCGGGCCGGAACACGCCCGCGCCGACCATCGTCCAGCCGGGCTGGTAGTAGTGCGTCTCGGCCGGGTCGATCACCGCGATATCGAGCGATGCGTCGCGCGCAAGCAGGCTCGACGCGACCGCGACGCCGGCCGCGCCCGCGCCGACGATCACGATGTCGTGCCGCGCGTCGACGGCCGGCGCGGCCTGGCGGCCGTCCTGCGCGAGTCCTTGCGCGGAACCTCGTGTGAGACGCGGCGCGAGCGCGGCGAGGTCATAGCCGGCCGTGGCGGCGATCGCGACGATGTCGCCGGCCGGACGCCTGTCGGCCTGCGACAGCGCCCACAGCGTCGCCGAGCGCGTGCCGCTGCGGCAGTATGCGAGTACCGGGCCCGCGAGCGACGCGACGAGCGCGTCGAACTGCCGGGCCTGATCGTCGGTGACCTTGCCGGTATCGACGGGCAGGTAATGGACGGCGATGCCGAGCGGCGCGGCGGCGGCGCGAATCTCGGCGACGGTCGGCTGGTCGGCGCCTTCGCCGTCCGGGCGGTTGCAGACGATCGTGCGGATGCCGGCCGCGTGGAGCGCGGGCAGGTCGGTCGCGGCGATCTGGGGCGAGACCGACAGCAGGTCGGTCAGCGAACGGATGGTCATGTCGGGGGTTCTCCGGTCGGGGCGGCGGCTCAGATCGCGTCGAGCGGGATCTTCAGGTAACGCACGCCATTGTTTTCGGGCTCGGGCAGGTGGCCGGCGCGCATGTTGACCTGCACGGACGGCAGCATCAGCACGGGCATGTCGAGCGTCGCGTCGCGTGCGGTGCGCATGGCGACGAAATCGTCCTCGGTCACCCCGTCCTTCACATGCACGTTCGCGCGGCGCTGCTCCGCCACGGTCGTCACGAACTGCACGTCGCGGCCGCCCGGCTGGTAGTCGTGGCACAGATACAGGCGCGTGTCGGGCGGCAGGGCGAGCACGCGCGCGATCGAGCGATACAGTGTGCGTGCGTCGCCGCCCGGGAAAT
Organism: Burkholderia sp. BCC1638; assembly: GCF_902833195.1. Classification (NCBI taxonomy): domain Bacteria; kingdom Pseudomonadati; phylum Pseudomonadota; class Betaproteobacteria; order Burkholderiales; family Burkholderiaceae; genus Burkholderia; species Burkholderia sp. BCC1638. Next base: position 93,097 of record NZ_CADFEC010000018.1, on the reverse strand, counting down.
CGCAGCGGGCGGTGCCGTAGTCGGGCATGAACAGCGTGTCGCCGACGAACGCGGCACGCTGCGTCGCGTCGTCGACGCAGTAGGTCAGGCACGCGGGCGTGTGGCCCGGCGTGTGCAGCGCGCGAATCGTCAGCGCGCCGAGCGCGAGCGTGTCGCCGTCGTCGAGCAGCCGATCGAACTGGCTGCCGTCCTGCGCGAAGCCCGGGCCGGCGTTGAACAGCGTGCCGAACACGTGCTGCACGCGGCGCACGTGCGAGCCGATCGCGATCTGCCCGCCGACATGCGCCTTCAGGTACGGCGCGGCCGACAGATGGTCGGCGTGCACGTGCGTTTCCAGCAGCCAGTGCACGGTCGCACCGAGTTCGGCGACGCGCGCGATCAGCCGGTCGGCGCTGGCGGTGCGCGTGCGGCCCGATTTCGGGTCGTAGTCGAGCACGCTGTCGATCAGCGCGCACGCGCGGCTGGCGGTGTCGAGCAACAGGTAGCTGACGGTATGGGTCGCCGGGTCGAAAAAGCCTTCGACCGACAGCATGGGGGCATGGCTCACGGGTTGTCCTCGATCGGGTTCTGCATCTGCAATCGGCGATTCCATGTTCAAGAAGCATGCCAATCCGCGTCGCGACGCCGGACGATGTGGCAGGTACTTGATTCGGCTCGGATTTCTGGCCCGATAGCGGTGCGCCGCGGGCGCGGCCGATGGGGCATCGTCGATGTCGACTGCCATATATGGCAGTGCTGTGGCAGAATTGGCAGTCAGTCTGGCAGTCCGACTGTCCATCCATTCCCGAGCCGCCTCATGAATCCGCACGACATCATTCCGATCGTTCCCGCGCCGGCGCGCGACGTCATGCCCGACGTGCGCGCGCTCGTCGCGTATCTGGAGCAGGATCCGCAGCCGATGATCGTCGTCGATCCCGAGTACCGCATCCTCGCGGCGAACGATGCGTACCGGCGCCAGTTCGGCGTGGCGGGTGTCGAGCACGTCGGCCGGCGCTGCTTCCAGGTCTCCCATCACTACGACGTGCCGTGCGATCAGGCCGGCGAGCATTGCCCGATGAAGCAGGCGCTCGAGTCGCGCAGCCTGAACCGCGTGCTGCACATCCACCATACGCCGCGCGGCCCCGAGCACGTCGATGTGGAGTTGCGGCCCATCTTCGATGCGCGCGGCGACGTGATCGCGTACGTCGAGCGGCTGACGACCGTGCGCAGCGCGTCCGCGCAGCCGAGCGCGGAAGGGCTCGTCGGCGGCGCCGACGCGTTCAATGCGGCGCTCGGCGCGCTGCAGCGTGTCGCGCCGTCGATGCTGCCGGTGCTGCTGCTCGGCGAATCGGGCACCGGCAAGGAATTGTTCGCGCGGGCGCTGCACGAGGCGAGCGCGCGCGCGATGGGGCCGTTCGTGGTCGTCGACTGTTCGGGCATCGCCGAGACGCTGTTCGAGAGCGAACTGTTCGGCTACGAGAAGGGGGCGTTTACCGGTGCGAACCAGCGCAAGCCGGGCCTCGTCGAGACCGCGCAGGGCGGCACGCTGTTTCTCGACGAGATCGGCGACGTGCCGCTGCCGATGCAGGTGAAGCTGCTGCGGCTGATCGAGTCGGGGACGTTCCGGCGCGTCGGCGGCGTCGAGGCGCTGCGCGCGGATTTCCGGCTCGTCGCGGCGACTCACAAGCCGCTGCGCGAGATGATCGACGACGGCCGGTTCCGGCAGGATCTCTACTACCGGATCAACGCGTTTCCGATTCCGCTGCCGCCGCTGCGCGAGCGGCGCGGCGACGTCGCGCTGCTGGCCGAATCGATCCTGCGGCGCATCGCGAACGCGCGTGCCGGCGCGGGCGATGCGAGCGCGCGACCGTTCGTGCTGACCGAGCATGCGCGTGCGTGCCTCGACGCGTATGCATGGCCGGGCAACATCCGCGAGCTGCGCAACGTGCTCGAACGTGCGTGCCTGTTCGCGGACGACGGGACGATCCGCGTCGAGCATCTGCCGGCCGAGCTGGTCGCGGCGTCGGCCGCGTCGCACGCGCATGCGGCGGACACGCGTGGCGTGTCGGACGCGGAGCTCGTGCGGATTGCCGGCACGTTCGACGGTACGCGCAAGCAGCTGGCCGAGCACGTCGGGTTGAGCGAGCGCACGTTGTACCGGCGGATGAAGGCGCTCGGGCTCGGCGTGCGCGAGCGGTGAGCGGAAGCCGGCGCGCTCGCGCGGGCGGCGCGTGAAACCACCACGCATAGCCCGCGCGGGTTACGCCGTCAACGCGCCGGCGCAAGCTGCGCCATCGCCTCGCGGATGAAACCGAGCAGCGTGTCGTCGACCCACGAATCCTTCGTCAGCGCCGGCTCGGTGATCATCGCGTGCCGGAATTTCGCGTGCGTGGCCGGGTCGTTGCCCGCATAGCTGCGGAACAGGTCGAGCCAGCGTTGCGCGAGCGCGCGGCCTTCCGGCGAATCGGGCCGTGCGCCCGTATCGATCGCATCGCGCACGTCGCCCATCAGTTGCGGCCATTCCATCGCGTGTTTGCCGAAGTGCGCGCGCATGAAGCGGATCTCGTCCGGGGCGAGATACTTCTCGAAGATCCGCATCTTCGTTTCCGAGGACGCGCGCAGCACATAGTCGCGCAGCACGGTCGAGATGCCGAGTTTCGACTGCATCGCCGGTTCGCGCTCGTGCATCAGGTTCAGCTTCGCGAGCAGCCGCGGATCGTTGTTCGTGTCGCGCACGAGCAGCGCCATCCAGCGGCCGGCGAGCGCACGCACGCGCTCGTCCTCGGGCGGCACGCCCGCGTCGTGCAGCGCACGCACGTCGGCGACGAGCGCGATCCATTCGGCGTCGCCCGCCTGGCTCTTGCGGTACATCGGCAGACGCGCGAGTTCTTCCTCGGAAAAATATTTGTCGTACACGGTCATCAACTCCAGTGTGGTGAGCCAATCGGCCAGTTCCGGCTCGGTGCCCGCGGCGAGTTGCGCGTGCAGGTGCACGAGCCGCTCGCGCAGCTGCGCGGCCTGCGCGAGCTGGTGGTCGAGCGACGCGATCTGCTTCGCGACGAGCTCGACGAGCGGGGTGCCGGGCTGGTTCAGGTAGTCGCCGATTTCGGCAAGCGACAGTCCGAAGCGACGCAGGGCCTGGATCTGGTGGAGCCGGGCGATGTCGTCGCGGTCGTACAGCCGGTAGCCGTTGTCGGCACGCGCCGAAGGCGTCAGGAGGCCGATCGCGTGATAGTGATGAAGCGTGCGGACGGTCAGGCCGCTGCGTTTCGCCAGTTCTCCCACTTTCAGCCGCATGGTGTCCTCCGTTCGGTGCGCACACTGGAGTCTCGAACGTTACGCTACGTGAGGGTCAAGCGGAAGATCGCGGATCGGCGCGCGGGGTGGTTCCGCGCGCCGTGCGTCCGGGGCAAGGGCGCGTTATTGCGGTGACGGCGGCGCGGCGGGCGTGGTCGCGCGTGCCTGGGCGGCGGGAGCGCCTTGATCCGCGTTGCCGGCGTGGCCTGCCGTGCCGACGTTCCCGGCCGTCGCTGCGTTGCCGGCCGCGTCGACCGGCGGCGTGCCCATCGCCTGATAGAGCCGCGCGGTATCCGCGAAGCGTGCGCCGGTTGCGCGAATCTCGTCGAGCCGCGCGTTGCGGTACTGCAGCTCGCTCGCGCGCGCCGCCGACGGCGGCAACGCGCCGAGCCGCACGCGGGCGGCCGCGTCGTCGTACGCGCCGCGCGCGGACAGCGCGGCCCGCGACGACGCGTCGAGCGCCTCCGCGTCGTGCTCGAGCGCGGCGAGCGAATCGGCGACGTTCTGGAACGCGCTCAGCACGGTCTGCCTGTACTGGTCGACCGCGGCTTCGTAAGTGGCCTTCGCCGCACGCCGCTGCGCGAGCAGCGCGCCGCCGTGAAACAGCGGCTGGCTCAGCGACGCCCCGACATTCCAGATCGCGCCGGCGCCCGACAGCATCGTCGGCCAGCTGAAGCCGCCTTTGCCCATGGCCGCCGAAAGCGACAGCTGCGGGAACAGCTGCGCGGTCGCGACGCCGACTTCGGCGGCGGCCGCCTTCAGCCCCGCGTCGGCGGCCTGGATGTCGGGGCGGCTTTGCAGCAGGTCGGACGGCACGACCACGGGCACCTGCGCGGGCAGGTGCAGATCGGCGAGCGTGAGGTCGGCGGGCGGCCGGTCGGGCGTGCGGCCGACCAGCACCGCCAGCGCGTGGCGCGCCGAGTCGCGCTGCTGGCGCAGCGCGGGCAGGCTCGCGGCGAAGGTGTCCGCGCTTTGCCGTGCGTTCAGCGCGTCGCTGTGCGACGCCGAGCCGAGCGCGTAGCGGCGTTGCGCGTCGTGCGCCTGGTCGTTCGCGAGCGCGACGAGCCGTTCGGTCGTCGCAATCTGCGCATTGAGCACCGACACCGTGATCGACGCGGTGACGATGTTCGCGGCGAGTGCCCGACGCGCCGATTCGAGCTGGAACGCGCTGACGTCGACGCGTTTCGCGAGCGCGCGGTTCGCGAAACGCGACACGCCGAACAGGTCGATCGTGTAGCTCGCCTGCAGTTGCCCGACGAACGTGTCGTACAGCAGCGTCGGCGCGCCGAGCGCGGGGATCGGCACGCCGAGTGCACGCTGGCGCGTGGCCTGGGCGCCAGCGTCGATCGACGGCAGCATCGAGCTGCCGATCTGCCCGCGCAACTGCTCGCGCGCGGCATCCAGCGAATGCGAAGCCGCGCTGAGCGTCGGGCTGTTGCGCAGCCCTTCGTCGACGAGCGCGTTCAGCGCATCGGACCGGTACTGCGTCCACCAGTCGGGCACGGGCTGCGCGCCGACCTCGAACTGCTGCGCGACGCCTTGCGCGGCGACGGTCTGCTGCACTTGCGGCGCGGCGCCGTAATGCGCGGGCGACGGCATCGCGGGCGGCTCGCCGCTCGGCGCGAACCATGCGCAGCCGGCGAGCGGGCCGGCGAGGCTCGCGGCCGCGAGCGCTCGCGCGGTCTTCGTTTTCAGGTTCATCGACAGTTCCATGATCAGGCTCCCGACGGCGCGGCAGGCGAGCCGTCGTGCGGCGGGCCGTCGCGCGGGTCGCGTTCGTCGCGCTTCACGCGGAACCACGCGGCGTACAGCGCGGGCAGGTAGAACAGCGTCAGCACGGTCGCGCTCGTGATCCCGCCCATCAGCGCGGTCGCCATCGGCCCGAAGAAGTTCGAGCGCAACAGCGGGATCAGCGCGAGCACGGCGGCCGCGGCCGTCAGCGTGATCGGGCGGAAGCGCCGCACGGTCGCGCCGACGATCGCGTCGAAGCGGCCGTGGCCGGCCGCGATGTCCTGCTCGATCTGGTCGACGAGAATCACCGAGTTGCGCATGATGATCCCGAACATCGCGATCACGCCGAGCATCGCGACGAAGCCGAACGGCTGCCCGAACAGCAGCAGCGTGCCGACCACGCCGATCAGCCCGAGCGGTGCGGTCAGCACGACCATCAGCACGCGCGAGAAGCTCTGCAGCTGGATCATCAGCAGCGTGAACACGGCGATCGCCATCAGCGGCATCTGCGCGTTGATCGACGTCTGCGCCTTCGCGCTTTCCTCGACCGACCCGCCGATGTTGATCTGGTAGCCGACCGGCAGTTGCGCGCGCAACGCATTCAGCTTGCCGTCGATCGCATGCGTGACATCGATGCCCTGCGCGCCGGCGCGCACGTCGGACTGCACGGTGATGGTCGGCTGGCGATCGCGCTCCCACACCACGCCGTATTCGAGCGCCGGCGTGAAGCGGCCGAGCGAGCCGAGCGGCACGGGGCCGTTCGGCGTCGGCATCGCCAGGCCCGCGAGCTTCGCGGGATCGACGCGATCGGGGCGCGGCGCACGCAGGTCGACCGCGATCAGCTTGTCGCGTTCGCGATACTGCGTGACGGTCGTGCCGGACAGCGTCATCGCGAGGAAGCTCGACACGTCCTGCGACGTGACGTTCAGCGCGCGCGCCTTCTTCTGATCGAGCTCGAAGCGCACCGAGCGCTCGGCCGGCTCATCCCAGTCGAACTGCACGTTCATCGTGCGTGCGTCGCCGCGCATCGTCGCCGCGACCTTCTCGGCGATCGAGCGCACCGTCGCGATGTCGTCGCCGCTCACGCGGAACTGCACGGGGTAGCCGACGGGCGGCCCGTTCTCGAGCCGCGACAGGCGCCAGCGCACGGCCGGGAAGCGGTCGCGTAGCGTGGTCTCGAGCCACGTCGCGAGCTTCTCGCGATCCTCGACGGATTTCGCGGTGACGACGAACTGCGCGAAGTTCGGCAATTGCAGTTGCTGGTCGAGCGGCAGGTAGAAGCGCGGCGCGCCGCTGCCGACGAAATTCACCGAATGGTCGATCTCGGGCCGCTTGTCGAGCACCTTCTCGAGACGTTCGGTCTCGCGCAGCGTCGCCGCGAACGACGCACCTTCGGGCAGCCGCAGGTCGACCAGCAGCTCGGGGCGATCGGAGCTCGGGAAGAACTGCTGCGGCACGAGCGAGAAACCCATCAGCGCGACGACGAAGAGGGCGCCGGTGATCAGCAGCACGACGAAGCGGCGCTCGATGCACCAGTCGATCCAGCCGCGCAGGCGCGTGTAGAAGCGCGTGTCGTAGATGTCGTGCTCGTGATCGTCCGGCAGGTGCGCTTCGTGCGCGTGCTTCTTGCGCTCGGGCAGCAGGTGGTAGCCGAGCAGCGGAATCAGCACGACGGCCGCGAACCACGACGCGATCAGCGCGATCGCCGACACCTCGAAGATCGAGCGCGTGTACTCGCCGGTGCTCGATTTCGCGAGCGCGATCGGCAGGAAGCCCGACACCGTGACGAGCGTGCCCGTCAGCATCGGGAACGCGGTGCTCGTGTACGCGAACGCGGCGGCGCGCGCGCGGCTGTAGCCCTGTTCGAGCTTCACGGCCATCATCTCGACCGCGATGATGGCGTCGTCGACGAGCAGCCCGAGCGCGAGCACCAGCGTGCCGAGCGACACCTTGTGCAGCCCGATGTCGAACAGGTACATGAACAGGGCCGTGACGGCGAGCACGACGGGAATCGAGATCACGACGACCATCCCGGTGCGCAGGCCGAGCGACACGAGGCTCACGACCAGCACGATCGCGACCGCTTCTGCGACCGCTTCTAGGAAGTCGTCGACCGAATGCGACACCGCATGCGGCATGCTCGAAACGAGCGTCAGCTTGAGGCCGGCCGGTAACTGCGCCTGCAGGTCCTTCGATTCGACGTCGAGCGCCTTGCCGAGCCGGATCACGTCACCGCCCGGCTGCATCGTCACGCCGATGCCGAGCACGGCATGGCCTTTGGTGCGCATTTGCGTGACGGGCGGATCGTCGTAACCGCGCTTCACGGTGGCGAGATCGCCGAGCCGGAACGTGCGGCCGTTGATGCGGATCAGCGTGTCGGCGATCGCGGCGACGTTGTCGAACTGGCCGCTCGGCCGCACGAACACGCGATCGTCGGCGGTCGTGAGCACGCCGGCCGACGAGATGTCGTTCTGCGCGTTGATCGCCTGCCCGAGCTGCTGCGGCGAGATGCCGAGACGCGTGAGCTGCGTGTTGTCGGCCTCGATGAAGATCCGCTGGTCGGGGTCCCCGAAGTAGTCGACCTTGCCGACGCCGGGTACGCGCAGCAGCACCGTGCGCAGCTGGTCCGCGTAGTCGTGGAGTTGCGCGGGCGTGAAGCCGTCGCCTTCGAGCGTCCAGATGTTGGTGTAGACGTCGCCGAACTCGTCGTTGAAGAACGGGCCCTGTACGCCGGGCGGCAGCGTGTAGCCGATGTCGCCGACCTTCTTGCGGATCTGGTACCAGGTCTCGGGCACGTCCTTCACGGGCGCCGAATCCTTCATCGTGAAGAAGATCAGCGATTCGCCGGGCCGCGAATAGCTGCGCAGGAAGTCGATGGCCGGCGTTTCCTGCAGCTTGCGGCCGATCCGGTCGGTCACCTGTTCCTGCACCTGCCGCGCGCTCGCGCCGGGCCAGAACGTACGGATCACCATCACGCGGAACGTGAACGGCGGGTCTTCGGATTGCGCGAGCCGCGTGTACGCGAGGATGCCCGCGAGCGTCGCGAGCGCGATCAGGTAGACGACCAGCGCCTGGTGGCGCAGCGCCCATGCCGACAGATTGAACCGGCCTTCTTCGCGGGGGCCGCTCATGACGCGAAGTCCTCCGCATGCAGCGGTGCGATCGGCCGCACCTTCTCGCCCGCGCTGACCGTGTGCACGCCTTGCAGCACGACGCGCTCGCCAGGCTGCAGCCCGCCCGACACGGTGACGGTGCGTTCGTTGAAGCGCGCGACGTCGACGCGGCGCAGTTCGAGCGTGTCGTCCTTCGTGCGCACGACCCATACGGCCGGATGCGGCCCGTCGTGGAACAGCGCGGTCGCGGGCAGCGTGATGCTCGGCGCGTTGCCGGCAATCGGCGCGCCGTCGAACGCGACAGTCGCGGTCATCCCGAGGCGCACGGCCGGATCGGGCGCGGCGAGCGTGAGCTTCACGCGGTAGGTGCGGCTTTGCGGATCGGCGGCCGGCGCGATTTCGCGCACCTTCGCGTCGAACCGGCGGCCCGGCAGCGACGGCAATGTCACGCTCGCCGCGTGCCCGGGCGCGAGCGACGCGAGCGCGGCCTCGGGCACGTCGCTGACGACATCGACGTCGCCCGACCACGCAAGCTGGTAGACGGCCTGGCCGGCCGATACGTTCTGGCCGGTGTCGGCCTGTTCGGCGGTGATGGTGCCCGCGTGGTCCGCGACGAGCGTCGCATAGCGGAGCTGGTTCTTCGCGAGCGCGAGTTGCTGCTGCGCCTGATCGCGCTGCGCGAGCGCGGACGTGTAGCTGTTCTCGGTCTGTTCGAGCTGCGCGGTCGCGATCAGATTCTCGCGCGCCTGCGCGCGATCGCGGTCGAGCTGCTGCTTCGCGAACGCGAGGCCGTGCGATGCGGCATCGAGCTGCGCCTGCGCGCTCGCGGCGTTCTTCTCGACGTCGGACGGATCGAGCAGCGCGACGACCTGGCCGGCCTTGACGGTGTCGCCGAGCCGCACCTTGCGTTCGACGATCTTGCCCGCGATGCGGAACGACAGCGGCGTCGCGTAACGCGGCTGGATCTCGCCGGGCAGCGTGGCGGCCGCCGCGGCGCCGTCGGCGTGCGCGGGCAACGCGACGACCGGGCGCGGCGCGGGCGGCGCGGCTTCCTTCGGGTGGCAGGCGGCGAGGACGAGCGCGGTGCCGATCAGCAGCACGGCGCGGGAACCGGAGCGATTCACGAAACCCCCAGATGAGGTGAGAACGGAGCGAAGCCGGCAAGCGCGGCGGGCGCTTGCCCCGAGTGGCGCCGGCCCGGCGCGCACGAACACAGTCGAACGAGGTCGTTCGGAAACTGTGGCGGATTCTAATACACACCTGTATCTGAATGCAAAGATGAATCCGAAAGGGAGTTGGTGCTAGACTGCGCGCCATGAAACCACAGCGCTTAACTCGCGAGCAGAGCAGGGACCAGACGCGCGAACGTCTGCTGAATGCCGCGCACCGGATTTTTCTGAAGAAAGGCTATGTCGCCGCGAGCGTCGAGGACATCGCGGCGGCGGCCGGCTATACGCGCGGCGCGTTTTATTCGAATTTCCGCAGCAAGTCGGAACTGCTGCTCGAACTGCTCGAGCGCGACCATGATTCGGTGCGGGCCGATTTCGAGGCGATCTTCGAGGTGGGCGGGCCGCGCGAGCAGATGGAGTCGATGGCGCTCGCGTACTACCGGACGCTGTTTCGCGACGACGAATATTCGCTGCTGTGGGGCGAGGCGAAGCTGCAGGCGGCGCGCGACGCGAAATTTCGCGTGCGCTTCAACCAGTTCCTGCACGGCAAGCGGCTGCAGATGGCCGAATTCATCCAGCGCTTCGCCGAGCGCGCGGGCACGCCGCTGTTGCTGCCGGCCGAGACGCTCGCGTTCGGGCTGATGTGTCTGTGCGATGGCGTGCAGTCGTACTACACGGCCGATCCGCAGCATGTTTCGGCCGACGTGGCCGAATCGGTGCTGGCGGGGTTCTTCGCGCGGGTCGTGTTGGGGCGCGCGCCGGACTGAACGGGGCCGGCGGTCGGTCGGCGCGGACGGCGCCGCGAGCGAGGATGTGGCGACGCCGTATCGCGCGCCGCGCCCCGTACAGGTCAGCGCTCGCCGGTCATGCGCCGATACGCGTCGAGCAGCGACGTCTTGTAGACGACGCCCGCGAGCGTCGGCTCGGCCTCGCTTTCGATCACCGGCAGCCGTTCGCCCTGGAACGCCATGAAGCGTTCGAGCGCGGTCGAGAGCGGCATGTCGGGCGTGAGCAGCGGAAACGGCGTATGCGCGTAGTGCGCTGCCGTCTTGTCGGTGGTGTCGCGCTTGTCGAGCAGGTCGGACGTGATGTCCTTCAACGCGACCGCGCCGCGGAAGCGCCCGGCGTCGTCGGTCACGTACAGATACTTCACCGGATATTCGAGAAACACGCGCGTCATGTCGGCGACGCTCGCGGTGAGCGGCACGACCGTCTGCGCGGGCTGGATCAGCTCGCGCATCTGGGTGGTGCGCAGCCGCAGCCGTTCCTGCGCGTCCTGGTGGTGGCGCAGCGTGATCTCGTACATCGACGTCGTGCCCGTCGCGCGCGCGACGAAATACGCGAACACGCACGACACCAGCAGCGGCAGCACGACCTGGTAACTGAGCGTCATCTCGAAGATCATCAGGATCGCCATCAGCGGCGCCTGCGTGGCGCCGGCCATGAACGCACCCATTCCGACCATCGCATACGCGAAATACGCGGACGTGTGGCCGGGCCACAGCGCGTTCATCGCGAGCCCGAACAGCGAGCCGAACACGGCCCCGACGAACAGCGTCGGCGTAAACACGCCGCCGACCGCGCCCGAGCCGGCGGTCGCGGCGGTCGCGATCACCTTGAACACCAGCACCGCGACGAGCGCCTGCCAGGTCCACGGCGAATGCAGGATGTGGTTCACGACGCTGTAGCCGTTGCCCCACACGTCCGGAATCCACACCGAGATCACGCCGACCACGAGGCCGCCGAGCGCGAGCCGCACCGGCAGCGGCACGGGCAGCCGCTTGAACTGGTTCTTCGACGCATCGAGCAGGTGCAGGAACTGCGGCGCCAGCACGCCGCACAGCGCGCCGAGCACGACGAACAGCAGCACCTCGGGGCCCGTCACGGCCGGGAACACCGGCATCTCGTATGGTGGCCGGTAGCCGGCGAATTCCCGCATCACGATGTTCGCGACGACGGATGCGACGACCATCGGCCCGAAGCTTTCCATCGCGATCGTGCCGAGCACGATTTCGGACACGAAGAACGCGCCGGCGATCGGCGCGTTGTAGGCGGATGTGATGCCGGCCGCCGCGCCGCACGCGACGAGCAGGCGCAGGCGCGGCGGGTCGAAGTGCACGAAGCGGCCGACCAGCGATGCGGCGAGCGCGGCGAGCTGCACCATCGGGCCTTCGCGGCCGATCGAGCCGCCGCTGCCGATCGTTAGCAGCGACGACACGCTGCGCCACAGGCTCTGCCGTACCGGCACGACGCCGTCGCCGAGCGCGACGGCTTCCATGTAGTCGGTGTTGCCGGATTTCCGAACGCCGCGCGTCGCGAGCAGCAGCACGCAGCCGGCGAGGAAGCCGCCCGCGGCCGGCATCCAGAACCGCACGTACCACGGCAGGCTTCGCGCCATCTGCACGAAGCTGCCGCTGTGCCCGGAGATCAGGCGCTGCATCAGGTCGATGCCTTCGCGAAACGCCATGGTGGCGAAGGCGCCGCCGACGCCGACGATGGCCGACCAGATCAGCATCGTATGGGCGTCCGACAGGCGGAACAGCGTCTGGGCGCGAGTGCGCAGCTTCAGCAGGAACGAGAGCACGGCTGAAAGAGGATGGTGAAGAGGACGAAGGAAAACGACGCGAAGCATAGCACTGCGCCGCGCCCGCGGGACCTTCCCGTCGGGCGCGGCGCGTGTCGCGGCGTGGATGCGCGGCTCAGCCAAGCCAGCGCTGCACGGCCCAGGTGATCCCGTAGCCGCCGGCGATCAGCCAGACGTACAGGATCAGGCCGGTGGTCAGCGCACGCGGGCCGGCCTCGCGGATCTGCGACACGCGGGTTTCGATGCCGAGCGCGGTCATTGCCATCGTCAGCGCGAAGGTGTCGAGCACGTTCAGGGTGTGCGTAACGTCGGCGGGCAGCACGTTCAGCGAATTGACAATCACGAAGCCGAGGAAGCCGAGCGCGAACCACGGCACCGCCACCTTGCGCTTGCCTTGCGCGCCGTCGGCGCTCGCACCGGCCGAGCGTGCGGAGCGGGCGAGCCACCAGCCGAGCGTGAGCAGCACCGGCACCAGCAGCATCACGCGGGTCATCTTCACGATCGTCGCGACGTGCGCGACCTGCGGGCTGATGTCGCTCGCCGCGCCGACCACCTGCGCGACCTCGTGGATCGTGCCGCCGAAGAACAGGCCGAGGCCGGCCGGGTCGAGATTGAGCAGGCCGGCGTGATACGCGAGCGGGTAGAGGAACATCGACAGCGTGCCGAACAGCACCACGCTGCCCACGGCCATCGCGCTCTGGTGCGGCTTCGACTGCAGCGTCGACTCGAATGCGAGCACGGCGGCCGCGCCGCAGATCGCGCTGCCGGCGGCGGTCAAGAGCGCCGCGTCGCGATCGAGCTTCATCACCTTCATGCCGACCCAGGTGCCGATCGCGAGCGTGCTGACGACGACCAGCACCGACACCGTCAGGCCCGGCAGGCCGACCTGCGCGATTTCCTGCAGGCTCACGCGCAGGCCGAAGAACGCGACCGCGATGCGCAGCAGCTTGCGCGCGGAAAAGTTGACGCCGGCCGCCCAGCTCGCGGGCATGCCGTCGCGCAGTGCGTTGCCGTACAGCGCGCCTGCGACGATGCCGACGATCAGCGGCGACAGGCCGAGCCCGGCGATCGTCGGAAGTTGCGACAGACTGGTGACGGCGGCGGCGAACAGCGCGACGAACAGCACGCCGTTCAACTGGCCGCGCATCGACGGGGCGGCGTGATTGAGATGGGGAGTCGGAGCAGTGGACATGGGGCACCGTGATGAAACGGGTTGCGATGGCTTAATCCTAATTTGGTTATATCGATATGAAAAATTGTGATTTGTGACGTAAACTATCCGGAAATCCGATAATTCACGCTCATGACCCCGGATCAACTGATAACGTTCGCGGCCGTCGCCGAACATTTGAACATCAGCCGCGCTGCCGTCGCGCTGCATCTGTCGCAGCCGGCCGTGTCGGGCCAGTTGCGCCTGCTGCAGGACGAGTTCGGCGAGCCGCTGTACCAGCGCGATGGCCGCGGCATCCGCCTGACGCCGGTTGGCGAACAACTCGCGCAGTACGCGAAGGCGCAGCGCGACACGTTCGCGCAGGCGCGCGCGTTTCGCGACGCCGTGCGCGGGCTCGACGCCGGCACGCTGCGGATCGGTGCGAGCACGACGCCCGCCAGCTACCTGCTGCCGTATCTGATCGCGGCATTCCAGCCGCGCGTGCCGCGGGTGGCGATCCACACGATGAGCGGCAATACGGCCGACGTGGTTGCCACGCTGGCGTCGCTCGACATCGCGATGATCGAAGGGCCGCCCGGCGAGGCGCTGCCGCCCGGCACCGCCGTGCATGCGTGGCACGAGGACGAGATCGTCGCGGTCGTGCCGGCCGGCCATCCGCTCGCCGCGCCGGAATACGAAGCGGGCGTCACGCTCGACGCACTTGCCGCGCATCCGCTCGTGCTGCGCGAGGAGGGTTCCGGCGTGCGCCAACTCGTCGAACGCGCGTTCGCGCATGGCGGCGCGCCGATGCGCGTCGCGTTCGAGATCGCGGGCGTCGAGGCCGTGAAGGAGGCCGTGCGCGCGGGGATGGGCGTCGGTTTCGTGTCCGCGATGTCGCTGCGCCACGAGGATGCGGCGCTCATGCCGCGCTCGCTGGCCCCGGCGCCGCTCACGCGCCATTTCTCGATCCTCGTGCCGCACGGCGCCGCGCCGTCGCGCGTGGCGGCCCAGTTCCTCGACATGTGCATCACGCACGACAACGAATAGGCGCCGACGCGGGTCGTGGAACGCCGGATGCACGTGCGCGGGCGCGCGGCGGCCGGCCTAGGGATTTCCTCTATGGCGTGCACCGGATGCGAAGCGCACCATCCGTCTCAAGCAAATGGAACCGGTTCCATTCCGGTGAAAAAAGGGCAGAAATGGCAGACATCGTGATCGTGGCGAGCGCATTCGGGATGGACCGCGTGCGTCAGGAGGGCCACCGTGCATTCATCGCGACCGCGGCCTCATCCGGCGCGACCGGTTTCGAGGTGCGGCGCGAGCTGTTCGCATCGGACGACGACGCGACGCCCGGCGCGCTGGCCGAGCTTGGCTCGGTACTCACCGCGCACGGGCTGTGGTCGGTCTATTCGACGCCGGCCACGTTGTACACGGAAACCGGCGCGCTCGATGTCGACGCGTTGCGCGACACGCTCGTGGAAGCCGACGCGCTCGGCGCGCGCTTCGTCAAGTTCCAGCTCGGCGGCTTCGCCGGCGACGCGCATGCGTCCGAGATCGTCGCGCTGTCGCGCGGCGCGCGTGCCCGCGTGGTGGTCGAGAACGGCCAGCTGCCGGTGGGTGGCGCACTCGCTCAATTCAGTGGGCTGTTCGCCGCGTTGACCGACGCGGGCGTGCCCGATGCGCTCGGCATGACGTTCGACATCGGCAACTGGCAGTGGCCGGGCGAAGCGCCGCTCGCGTGCGCGCACGCGCTCGCGCCGCATGTGGAATACATTCATTGCAAGGCAGTCGAGGGCGAGGGCGCGCGCCGTTTCGCGGTGGCGCCGGCGCCGGGCGACACGCTCGTCACGGGCGTGCTCGCGGCCCTGCCGCAAGCGGCGCCGCGCGGCATCGAATTCCCGTTCGATGCCGCAGACCTGGCGGGCGATGCCGGCCGGCGCGTGGCGTGGCTTGCCGCCGCGTGACGCAGGAAGGATACGGAGGAATTCACTGATGAAGGCAGCACTCGATGTCGTGACCTACGGCGAGGCGATGGCGATGTTCGTCGCCGCCGAGCCCGGCCACCTCGCGCATGCGTCGCAATTCACGAAACGGATCGCGGGCGCGGACCTGAACGTCGCGATCGGCCTGTCGCGGCTCGGCTTCCGAGTCGGCTGGATGAGCCGGGTGGGCCGCGATTCGTTCGGCGGTTACGTGCTCGACACGCTCGCGCGCGAAGGCATCGACGCGTCGTGCGTGACCGTCGACCCGCGCTATCCGACCGGTTTTCAGCTGAAGTCGCGCAACGACGACGGCAGCGACCCGACCGTCGAATATTTCCGCAAGGGCTCGGCCGCGAGCCACCTGTCGTGCGACGACTACGTGGCCGACTACGTGCTCGGCGCGCGTCACCTGCACTTGACGGGCGTCGCGCCGGCAATTTCCGCGACGTCGTGCGAACTCGCGTTCCAGCTGGCGCGCGAGATGCGCGCGGCGGGCAAGACGATCTCGTTCGACCCGAACCTGCGCCCGACGCTGTGGCCGTCCGCCGACGTGATGGCGAAGACGCTGAACGCGCTCGCGACGCTCGCCGACTGGGTGCTGCCGGGCCTCGCCGAAGGGCAGCAGCTCACCGGGCACGACACGCCCGCCGACATCGCGGGCTTCTATCTGGCACAGGGCGCGCGCGGCGTGGTGATCAAGCTTGGCGCCGAGGGCGCGTACTTCCGCACGGCCGACGGCCGCGAGGGCGCGGTCGCGGGCGAGCGCGTCGCGAACGTGGTCGACACGGTCGGCGCCGGCGACGGCTTCGCGGTCGGCGTGGTCAGCGCGCTGCTGGAAGGCTGGTCCGTCGAGCAGGCGGTCGCGCGCGGCAACCGCATCGGGGCGCTCGCGATCCAGGTGATCGGCGATTCGGAAGGCCTGCCGACCCGCGAGGCACTTGATCGGCTCGAAAACGTCAGCAATCGAGCCGATCGCTTAGAGGAAAGCGTCACCGCGCAATGAGAGGCCGGACACGGCACAATCCGCGGACCCATTTCGTGCTTCGTGCACGGTTTTGCATGAGGCCGGAGCAGGCGCCGATGCGCCGACGCCGGTCGATTCCCGAGAGGACGGGACGGGAGCAAGCGCTTGAGCGCCCGCTCCGGTCTACCCAGGAGACACTCTGATGGCAGCCAATCTCGCAGCACGACGCTGGTGGACGATCATGCCGATCGTCTTCATCACGTACAGCCTCGCTTACCTCGACCGCGCGAACTACGGGTTCGCGGCAGCGGCCGGCATCAACCAGGACCTCGGGATCAGCAAGGGCCTGTCGTCGCTGATCGGCGCGCTGTTCTTCCTCGGTTACTTCTTCTTCCAGATTCCGGGCGCGATCTACGCGGAGCGCCGCAGCGTCAAGAAGCTCGTGTTCGCCAGCCTCGTGCTGTGGGGCGCTTGCGCGGCGCTCACGGGCGTCGTCACCAACATCCCGTCGCTGATGGCGATCCGCTTCATGCTCGGCGTGGTCGAAGCGGCCGTGATGCCGGCGATGCTCATCTACATCAGCAACTGGTTCACGAAGAACGAGCGCTCGCGCGCGAACACGTTCCTGATCCTCGGCAACCCGGTCACCGTGCTGTGGATGTCGATCGTGTCGGGCTATCTCGTGCACGAATTCGGCTGGCGCCACATGTTCATCGCCGAAGGCGTGCCGGCCATCATCTGGGCCGTGTGCTGGTGGTTCCTCGTGCAGGACAAGCCGGCCGATTCGCCGTGGCTCACCGCGGAGGAAAAGAGCGACCTCGATGCCGCGCTCGCGGCCGAACAGGCGGCGATCAAGCCCGTGCGCAACTACGGCGAGGCGTTCCGCTCGCCGGCGGTGATCAAGCTGTGCGCGCAGTATTTCTGCTGGAGCATCGGCGTGTACGGCTTCGTGCTGTGGCTGCCGTCGATCGTCAAGAACGGCTCCGAGCTCGGCATGGTCGCGACCGGCTGGCTGTCGGCGATGCCGTACCTCGCGGCGACGATCGCAATGCTGGTCGCGTCGTGGGCGTCCGACAAGGTCGGTTCGCGCCGCGGCTTCGTGTGGCCGTTCCTGCTCGTCGGCGCGGCCGCGTTCGCCGCGTCGTATGCGCTCGGCTCGTCGCATTTCTGGATCTCGTACGCGCTGCTGGTCGTCGCGGGCGCCGCGATGTACGCGCCGTACGGCCCGTTCTTCGCGATCGTCCCGGAACTGCTGCCGAAGAACGTCGCCGGCGGCGCGATGGCGCTGATCAACAGCATGGGCGCGCTCGGCTCGTTCGTCGGCTCGTACTTCGTCGGCTATCTGAACGGGGCGACCGGGTCGCCCGTCGCATCGTATGCGTTCATGAGCGCCGCGCTCGTGGCCGCGGTGATCCTCACGCTGTCCGTCAAACCCCAGGCGCGCGATGCGCACCCGCTCGCGACGCCGCTGCAAGGAAAATGAAAACGATGAAGCCTCGTATCGTCGCGTACAAGCCGCTGCCCGATGACGTGCTCGCGTATCTGCGCGAGCATGCGGAAGTCGTGCAGACCGACGGCGCCGACGCGCTCGCCGATGCCCTCGGCGACGCGGACGGCGCGATCGGCGCGAGCCTGAAGGTCACGCCGCAGATGCTCGATCGCGCCCCGCGGCTGAAGGCCTGGTCGACGATCTCGGTCGGCTACGACAACTTCGACGTCGCGGATCTCACGCGGCGTGGCATCGTGCTCGCGCATACGCCCGACGTGCTGACGGAATCGACCGCCGATACCGTGTTCTCGCTGATCCTCGCGTCCGCGCGGCGTGTGGTCGAACTGGCGGAGTGGGTGAAGGCCGGCCACTGGCATCGCAGCATCGGCCCCGATCTGTACGGCACCGACGTTCAGGGCAAGACGCTCGGCATCGTCGGGCTCGGGCGGATCGGCGGCGCGGTCGCGCGCCGCGCGGCGCTCGGCTTCCGGATGCAGGTGCTGTACACGAATCGTTCCGCGCATGCCGAAGCCGAGACGCAGTACGGCGCCCGTCGCGTGACGCTCGACGAACTGCTCGCGCAGTCGGACTTCGTGTGCCTGCAGGTGCCGCTGTCGCCGGAAACGCGTCACCTGATCGGCGCGGCCGAATTCGCGAAGATGAAGCGCGGCGCGATCCTGATCAACGCGTCGCGCGGGCCGGTGGTCGACGAGGCCGCGCTGGTCGACGCGCTGCGTGCGGGCACGATCCGCGGCGCGGGGCTCGACGTGTTCGAGAAGGAGCCGTTGCCGGCGGATTCGCCGCTGCTGCGGATGAACAATGTCGTCGCGCTGCCGCATATCGGCTCGGCGACGCACGAGACGCGCCATGCGATGGCGCGCTGCGCCGCGGAAAACCTGGTCGGCGCGCTGGCCGGCACGCTGCGCACGAACCTCGTCAATCCCGACGCGCTCGCGCGCGTCTGAGCGGGGGCGGTCAGCCGGCGGGGCCGCCGGCCGGGTTAGAGGCGATGGTCTTGGTACGGGAGGGCAGGCTGCGTTATGATCGCCCGCTCGTCGCATCGACGACCCGGCCACGCGGCCGGCGGCGTTCGGCGGCGGGCATCCGTGCCAGGTCCGGTGCGGCCGATCGCCGTGCGTTTCAGGCGACCGGAGCGGGCGCGAACGCGCCGGCTTCGATCGATCGCGAAGCAGGGGGGGCGGCGGCGTCCGCCGGGTGGCTTTCGTATCCAACAACAAAGGTCCGTCCGCACACGAAGCGGCGCGGATCGTACGTCGCGAGGCACGACTTGAGCGATTCGCAACCTTCCACGCAGCGTCCGGCGACGATCAGCGACGTCGCACGCGAAGCCGGCACGGGCAAGACCAGCGTTTCGCGCTATCTGAACGGCGAGACGCACGTGCTGTCCGCCGATCTGCGCCAGCGGATCGAGGCGGCGATCGCACGTCTCAACTACCGGCCGAACCAGATGGCGCGCGGGCTGAAGCGCGGCCGCAACCGGCTGCTCGGCATGCTCGCGGCCGACCTGACCAATCCGTATACCGTCGAAGTGCTGCAAGGCGTCGAGGCCGCGTGCCACGCGCTCGGCTACATGCCGCTCATCTGTCACGCGGCCAATGAGGTCGAGATGGAGCGGCGCTTCCTGCAGCTGCTCACCACCTACCGGGTCGAAGGGCTGATCGTCAACGCGCTCGGCGCCGAGGAAGACGTGCTGCGGCCGCTTCGCGGCGCCGGCATTCCGGCCGTGCTCGTCGACCGGACGGTCGAGGGCTTCGAGGCCGACCTGATCGGGCTCGACAATACCGAGGCGATCGAGACGGCGATCGCGCATCTGGTCGCGCGCGGCTTCGATGCGATCCATTTCGTCGTGCAGCCGTTCGAGCACGTCAGCTCGCGGCGCCTGCGCGAGGCCGCGTTTCGCGCGGCGCTCGACGCGCGCGGACTGCCGGTGCCGCCGACGGTCGTGCTCGACCTGAACGAGCCCGCCGCGGCCGCGGCGGCGCTTGCCGACCTCGACGCTCGCATCGACGACGCGGCGCGGCGCGGCGTGCGTGCGGCGCTGTTCGCCGCCAACGCGCCGGTCGCGCTCGCGATCGCGCGCCATCTGCGCGCGCGTTTCGGCGCGGCGTGGCAGGAAAAGGCCGCGCTGCTGTCGATCGACGATCCGGAGTGGGCCGAACTGATCGGCATCACGACCATTCGTCAGCCGACCTACGAGATCGGCTACAAGGCCGTCGAATTCGTGCACGAGCGCATCGACGGCGCGGCCGGCGACGTGCGTGTCGCGTTGCTGCCGGGCGAGCTGATTGCGCGCGCGTCGACCGCAAGCTGAGTATCATTCGGGGCACGCGGCGCGTCAGGTGCGCTGCCCCGAACAAGGAAATTCATGACTGTCGCTCCCGTCACGCTGGCGGTGCTGATCGCCGCCACGCTGATCATCGCGCTACTGCCGTTCGTTCTCTTCCGTCTCCTGCGCAAGCCGCTTTCGCTCGACCGCCGCGACACGATCGTCGGTGTCGCCGTCTTCACGCTGTTCGCGATGATCGTCGAACGCGCATTCCATGGCCTCGTGCTGAGCCAGACGCCCGCCGGCGGCTGGCTCACGCAGCCGCTCGCATTCGTCGCGTACAGCGCGCTCGCGACCGCCGTGTTCGAGGAGGTCGGCCGCTATCTCGGGATCCGGTTCCTGAACCGCCGCTACGGCGCGTCGGTCGGCGACGGGCGCGGCATCGGCTACGGGATCGGCCATGCCGGTGCCGAAGCGTGGTTTGTCGGCGTGCTCGTATGGGGCCAGTGGTCGTATCTCGCGTGGCTCGCGAGCCGCGGCCAGCTCGAGACGCAGCTCGCAGACCTGCCGGGCGATACCGTCGTGCGGCTGCACGTGATGCTGGCGACCTTGTCGGCACAGTCGATGCTGCTGTTGCTGCTCGAGCGCTGCTCGGCGTTCGTGGTGCAACTCGCGCTGTCGGTGCTGGTCTGGCGCGGCGTGCGCGCCGGCCGCGCGGGCGTGCTGCCGCTCGCGATCGTGCTGCATGCGCTGGCGGTCGCGCCGGCGCTGCTGTATCAGGTGCGCGTGCTGCCGGCCGGATCGCTCGAGGCCGTGTATTTCGTGCTGGCCGCGATCCTGGTCGCCGTGCTGGTGAAGACGTGCCGGTCGCCGCGTGCGGCGGCCTGACGGGAGAGGCGGAATGGACGACTATCTGATCGAATGCCAGAGCGCCGAATTCGACGCGCTCGCGCGTGTGATCTGCGATCTCTTTCCGGAGCAAACGCGCTTTGCCGAAAGCAACGACGAACGCGGGCGTTTCCTGTCCGTGCAGTGGGTCGCGATGCGTTTCGGTTCGACGCCGAAACGGATGACGCTCGACATCCGCATCGTGCCGGCCGCGCTGGTGCGCTATCTGGCGCTCCGGCCGATGCAGCGTGCCCGCAGCCATGCGGTGCTGCATGCGTACACGGAAGCGATGCTGGGCTCGCTCGAGGAGCGGCACGCGGCCGGCGAGGCCGTCGAGCGCGACGCGGAACTCGAACTCGACGAAGACTTTGCCTGAACGTTGACGTGAACGCGCGTGCCGGCGCGATGCCGGCGTCGCGCGCTGCGCGTTACGCGTCGCGGTAGACCTGCGCGAAACGCTGCGCCTGGACGACGCCGTAGTCGCCGGGCGCATACTGCATCACCCAGTCGCCGGCGACGCCACGCAGCGTGTCGCCGTTCTCCGAGCGGGCGATCGTGAACGGCTCGTCCATCCGGCGGGCGAGCACGACGGCCGGCCGGTTCCGGTAGGCGCCCGGCGCACCGTGCGCGAGTGCCGGATCGGCGGGCAGGTATTTCGCGTCGAAGCGTGCGCGCGACACGACCCAGCGGTCGCCGGTCGAGCCGGTGATCAGCGCGTCGCCCGCGACATAGCGGTTCGGGCCTTCGAGGCTCATCAGTTCGCCGTCGGCCTCCGCGAATGCGACCGTGACGGTTTCGTCCTTCACGACGCGACGGGCCTGCGGGTCGGTACGCAGATCGATGTGCTTGAGTTCGAGCATGGCGGGGGGAAGTGCGGGAAAAGCCGGGAGCTTATCCCGAATCCGGCGCGCCGTGTGACGCACCGGGTTCCTGCGGGATGCGCGACGCCGTTCGGCCCGGGCGGGCAGCGCGACGCCGGCGAGCGGACGTCAGGGTTGTGCGGGCGCGCTTGCGGCCGGCGCGGCGGCCGCCTTGCCTTCCTTGCTCCTGGCCTTGCCCTTGCCGCGGTGTTCGCCGCCGTGATGCAGCCAGCTGCGGAACGTCGTGTCGGCGAGTGCCTTCTGGTCGGCCGGGAAGCTCTCGTAGAGCGGCGCGAATGCGTCGGCGAGCTTCTTCGCGCCCTCCGCGTTCGCCTGCGCGAGTTCCGCGTACTGCTTCATGTCGTCGACCGCGGACACGTTCTGGCTTTCCATTCGCGTGCGATAGAGGCGGCCCATCGTGTCGCCGTTTTCACGCATCGTGTCGGCGAACGTCTTCCATTGCGGCTCCTGCGCCGACGTGATCTTCAACTGATCGTGCAGGTACTTGATGCGTTGCTCGATGCGCGCTTCGTGGCGCGCCGCGCGCTGTTCGGCGCTCGGGGCCGATGCGGCCGTCGCAGTCGCCATCGACGGAGCGGGCGTTTGCGGTTGCGGCGGCGTTTGCGCGAATGCGCTGGCCGCAGCGGCGAGCGTGGCGAGCGTGGCGAGGGTGAGCGAGATTTTCTTCATGGTTGGCTCTCCGGGGTGGTGTCGTGCGAGCGGGCGCGGCGGCCGATGCCGCGAGCGCCGAACTCTTGTCACCCGTTATTAGTAGCACGTCGCCTGAAACGCGACAGCGAAAGCGACACTTGCTTACATCCGATACGAATCGAAATTGAAAGGGACATAGCGGGCGGGCGACGATCGACGGCGTTCGATCGACACGTCGGACGCCGCACGCGAACGAGGCGGGCAATGCGAACGCGTGAGCCCATGACCGCGTGCGATGCCGTTTGGGCGCACCGGCGTTCGGCGCTATCATCGCGTCACGTTCCATTTCGCCGGCGCGTTGCACGCCGGCCCAGCCTCATGCGTCCACCTCGCCTCGACCAACTCGACGACCTCGACCGGCAACTCGTCGCGCTGCTGCAAGCGGATGCGCGCGCAAGCGTCGCCGATCTCGCGCGACAGCTCGATGTCGCACGCACGACGGTCGTCGCGCGCATCGCGCGGCTCGAGCGCACCAACGTGATCGCCGGATACAGCGTGCGGCTCGGACAGGACGTGCTCGATGCAAGCATCTATGCGTACGTCGGCATCATTCTCACGCCGAAGTTCGGCAAGGACGTGCTGCGCAAGCTCGACCGGATGCCCGAGGTGCAGCTGTTGTGCGCGGTGAGCGGCGAATACGACTATGTCGCATGGCTGCGTGCGGATTCGCCGGAGCGGCTCAACGATCTGCTCGACCAGATCGGCACGCTCGAAGGCGTCGAGCGCACGACGACGTCGATCATCCTGTCGCGCAAGATCGATCGCGGCACGATCGGCGGATGACGTATCGCGTGCGGTGTCGCATGTGACATCGCGGCGCGATTCGATTCGTCGCGTCGTTTTTTCCTCCTTTCCCTTTTCCTGATACCCGTCGACGGCGCTCGCCGCGGGGCGGGGCGTTGCCTCGCGCGTCTTCCTCCTTGCATGTTCCTTCGTGCCCGTCCAAACGCGCCCATCGCGGCCCGTTTGCGGCGCGTCATATACGCGATTTTTAGATGATTTGGTCGTTGTGACGAAATGCGTCGTCATATCGTCGAATTAAACGGTCGTTTCGCATCATTCTTCGTCTTGGAACTGATTTTGCGCGTCCCTAAACTGTGTTCATGGCTCGACGCCGTACACCAACACCAAACTCATCCTCAGGAGATAAGCGCATGAAAATCGCCATCGTCGGCGCAGGTCTGATCGGCCACACCATTGCTCACATGCTGCGTGAAACGGGCGACTACGAAGTGGTCGCGTTCGACCGCGACGCGGATGCGCTCGCCAAGCTGTCGCGTGAAGGCATCGCGACGCAACGTGTCGATTCGGCCGACGCCAATGCGATCCGTGAAGCCGTGAAGGGCTTCGATGCGCTCGTCAACGCGCTGCCGTATTACCTCGCGGTCAACGTCGCCGCGGCGGCCAAGGCTGCCGGCGTTCATTACTTCGACCTGACCGAAGACGTGCGCGCGACGCACGCGATCCGCGAACTGGCGGACGGTTCGGACCGCGCGTTCATGCCGCAGTGCGGCCTCGCGCCGGGCTTCATCGGCATCGCCGCACACGAGCTCGTGAACGGCTTCAGCGAAGTGCGCGACGTGAAGATGCGCGTCGGCGCGCTGCCCGAGTATCCGACCAACGCGCTGAAGTACAACCTGACGTGGAGCGTCGACGGCCTGATCAACGAATACTGCCAGCCGTGCGAAGCGATCCGCGACGGCCGCAAGCAGTGGGTGCAGCCGCTCGAAGGCCTCGAGCACTTCTCGCTCGACGGCACCGAATACGAAGCGTTCAACACGTCGGGCGGCCTGGGCACGCTGTGCGAAACGCTGTCGGGCAAGGTCGAGACGCTCGACTACAAGTCGGTGCGCTATCCGGGCCACCGCGAACTCGTGCAGTTCCTGCTCGAGGACCTGCGCCTGTCGAGCGACCGCGACACGCTGAAGTCGATCATGCGCCGCGCGGTGCCGTCGACGAAGCAGGACGTCGTGCTCGTGTTCGTCACGGTGACGGGCGTGAAGGACGGCCAGCTCGTGCAGGACGTATTCACGCGCAAGATTTTCGCGAAGGACGTGTGCGGGATGCACATGAGCGCGATCCAGATCACGACGGCCGGCGCGATGTGCGCGGTGCTGGATCTGTTCCGCGAAAAGAAGCTGCCGCAGAGCGGTTTCATTCCGCAGGAAAAGGTGTCGCTGAAGGCGTTCCTCGCGAACCGCTTCGGCAAGCTGTACGAAGGCGGCACGATGGAGCGCGTGCACGAAGTCGCCTGACGACCGGTCTCCGGCACGAGGGCCGTGCGACGCCGGGAGCGCAACAGCGCTTCCGGCGTTGTTTTTTTTAGCGCGTCGCGGCGGGGAAGAGCAGGGTGGTGCGCGCCGCTCAGGCGGGCAGCGGCGGGACGATCGTTGCCTGCGGCGCCGGCGGCGCGATGCGGTACAGCAGTGCATCGATGTCCGCGTCGGACGGCGCGGTGTTGTCGAACATCACGATGCCGTCGCATTCGTGGCCGGTCGGCACGAAGCGGCGTTGCCGGTATTCGTCCCAATGCGCGAGCTTGTACGCGTCGTTCGGATTGCCGCGCGCGACGATCCGCTGGTGCGCGACGTCTTCCGCGGTATGGACCCATACGACCGTCAGCACGACGTCCGGCCCGATGCCCAGCCACGTGCGGTCGAGGATGCGCCGATCACGCACTTCGCGCGACAGCGGGCCGACCACGAGCACGCCGATGCCGAGCGCGAGGTTCTCGCGGGCCGTGTCGAGCAGGCCCTGGTATTCGGGATCGCGCAGGTGTTTCAGGTAGAGCGGGCTGTCGCGATCGTTCGGATCGGAGGTGAGGGCGCCCATCGCGGCCGAACTGTAGCGGCCGTAAAGCGTGTCCTTGTCGAGCAGGCAGAAGGCTTCGCCGGTCGCGCGCATCAGCGGCCCGATCAGCCGCTTCGCGAGCGTGGTCTTGCCGGTGCCGGCATGACCGCAGAAGAAAACCAGGTGCGTCACGAATACCGGCCCCCCGGATCCCCGCGCGACGCGTCGCTGCGCTTGTCGCCGCGCGAGAAGACTTCCGCCTCCAGCCACATCGCGTTGATGATGCCGAAGCCGAGCGCCACGCCGATGCCGAGTATCCACGAGAAATACCACATGGGTTTGTCTCCTTGACGGTTGGGCCGCACGGCCGTGCCGTGCGTCTGTCGAAGCAATGTCGTGCGCGTGCCGCGTCGCACGCAGTCCGATCATGACCAATATCGGCGTGTCGCGCAAGCCGGGCCGCCCGCGCGTCAAACCGGTAAACTGATGCGAAAACTGCAACATGACGGACAACATGCTGATCAACTGTGCTGCATACCAGGACGGCCGCAAGCTGGCGGAAATCGATATCGACGCCATCAGCGACTACGTGTCGAAGCCCGAGTGTTTCGTGTGGGTCGCGCTGAAGGATCCGACGCCGGACGAGATCGACCTGATGGGTGAGGAATTCGGGCTGCACGAGCTTGCGCTCGAGGATGCCCGCAAGGGGCATCAGCGGCCGAAGATCGAGGAGTACGGCGATTCGCTGTTCGCGGTGCTGCATATGGTCGAGCTCGACGACGACGGCGAATTCAAGGTCGGCGAGCTGAACGTGTTCGTCGGCCCGAACTACGTGCTGTCGATCCGCAACCATACCGAGCAGGACTTCCGCGACGTGCGCAAGCGCTGCGAGCGCGAGCCGCATCTGCTGCAGGAAGGGTCGGCGTTCGTGTTCTATGCGCTGATGGATCAGGTCGTCGACCGCTATTTCCCGATCCTCGAGACGCTCGGCAACGAGCTCGAGGAACTCGAGGACCGCATCTTCACCAAGGCCTCGCCCGCGTCGTCGCGCGCGATCATCGAGGATCTCTATTCGCTGAAACGCCGGCTCGTGACGCTGCACCAGCACACGGCGCCGCTGATCGAGCCGCTCGCGAAGCTCACCGGCGGACGCATTCCGCAGATCTGCAGCGGGATGGAGCATTACTTTCGCGACGTGTACGACCACCTGCAGCGGATCGTGAAGACGATCGAAGGGCGGCGCGAGATGGTCGTGACCGCGATCCAGGTCAACCTCGGGATGATTTCGCTCTCGGAGAACGAGGTGACCAAGCGGCTCGGTTCGTTCGCCGCGCTGTTCGCGATACCGACGATGATCGCCGGCATTTACGGGATGAACTTCGCGAACATGCCCGAACTGCACCTCAAGTACGGCTTCTACGGCTGCATCGCGGTGATGGTCGCCGCCGATCTCGCGTTGTGGTGGCGCTTCAAGCGGGCGGGATGGCTGTAGCAGGGGGACGCCGCTAGCGCGGGGCGTGCTTGCCGACCACGACGCGCCACGGACGCACGCACCAGGATTTGACGAGGCCGTGCTGCACGTACGGATCGGCGCGGGCGAACGATTCGGCGGCTTCCGGCGAGTCGCCTTCGAAGACGAGCACGGCCCGGTCGGCTGGATCCTGCAATGCGCCTGCGAGCATGAGCTCACCGCGCTCGGTTGCCGCCTGCGCGAGTGCGAGGTGCTCGGCGCGGTACTGTTCGCGCCGGGACAGATAATCGTCGACGAGTTCGTAGATCAACTGGTAGTGCATGGTCGCTCCCGGAATCGGCTGCCGCAGGATGGCGGGCGGTTGGCTCAGTATAGGGCGCGTTTCGGTCTTTGTCGGGCATGGTTTGCGACGGCTTCGCCGCTGCGTGGCCGGCTGATCCCGGGCGGCTGACGAGATGATTTTCAAGCCCCGACGCCCTTTCTTTAAATGCAACTAACGGTCTAGTTAGGGGCCGCCGTCGCATGGATTCGAGTCATCGCACCGGACCGGTTATCGCTCGTTTTGTCTTCAAGAAAGGCGGGTGCCGTCGGGATGTTCCATGCGCATTCCGGGCACGAATTTCGCATGCCGGCGAGGGCGGCCGCGTCGATCGCAAAAAGGGCCGAAGCCGGATATCGGACCGCCCATGCGGACGTCGTGCGAGGGCGTTTCCATTGGCCGCAATGCGACCTATGCTGAATGAATCCGGAGCGAACTTCGTTCGCCCGATTCGTCAAGACGAGGTGTGCCATGCCTGTATCAGCCACCCTGCAGGATTGCCTGCGCCAGAAGTCATCGCGGTACGAAGTCGTGTACCACCCGTATAGCCATACCAGCATGGAGACGGCCGCCGCCGCGCATATCCCCGGCGATCGCCTCGCGAAAACCGTGCTGCTCGAGGACGACGAAGGCTACGTCGCCGCCGTGCTGCCGACGTCGCACGCGGTGCGCCTGTCGGACCTCTGGGTCAAGACCGGCCGTCATCTCGTGCTCGCCAGGGAAATCAAACTGCGCGAACTGTTCAAGGATTGCGACCTCGGCGCGTTGCCGCCGGTGTGCATGGCGTACGGGATGAAGACGTTCCTCGAGGAACATCTCGCGCAGCAGCCGGAAGTGTATTTCGAGGCCGGCGACCACGAAGCGCTGATCCACATGATGCAGGACGAATTCCTGTCGCTGATGGAGACGGCCGAGCGCGCGCATTTCTCGCACAAGATGCAGGGGATGTGGTTGTCCTGATCGTCCTGTAGCGGGCGGTTTGCGGTAGTTGGAGACGGCGTCTGGCGGGCGGCCGTCGGGGGCGTTGCGTGTCGCCGGTTTTGCCGCAGTTGGGTTCACGCTGGAAATCGGTGCTGCGAGCAACCGGTGAGGCGGGATTCTGGTGGCGTCTGGTCGGGATTTCAGTGGTGATGTTGGGTGAATTTCGTATTTTACATAATCATAGTTATCGATAAGTTTTGTTGTAGTGGCTAAGTTGTAATGTCCGCTTTGGGCTACATGGAAATGTCGCTCTAGCGGCCGATCTGCCGACCAACCGCCGCCGGGTCCCAGCCGCACGATGTGCCGCGGCCGTTCAACCTATATTCATGACACGTCTCGCGCGTTCCGTACGACGTACTCGCGACCGTCTGCCTCGGCCAGCTTCACGTATTGCACCAGCTTTCCGGATTGGATGTTCTTGAGCACCCACAACGCGGCAATCCGCTGATATTCGTGTCCGGTGTGCCACGCACGCTCCGCGAGCGCCTCGGCATGCGTGGACTTCAGTGCGCCCAACGCAAGCAAGGCACGCCGGCGCACGTATTCGTCCTCGTCATCCACCAGGCGCAACAGCAGTCCCTCGGCCTCCGCGGCATGCGAACCCAGCCCGCCGAGTCGCGCGGCCAACTGCCATTTGGCGTTCGGCTCCGACGCGTCGATCGAGGCGCGCGCAAGTGCCAGTAACGCGTCGGGTTGCGTCCAGAGCATGCTCGAAATGTGTTCCAGCGCTTGGTCGCGGGCAATCGCGTAAAGCAGATCGGCGCACGCGGTTGCGGTCCAGGCGGCCGGCGCAAGCGAGTCGACGACGGCAAGCGACGCGTCCCACAGCGCTTCCCAATGGCCGTACTCACATTCCCACTCGACACTTCGCTGGTGGACTGGGTATAGCGCCGCCCATTCCCTGAATTTTTCGACCTGTTCGTGCAGTGTGTTCAACGCGTGCATGGAAAGTGTATTGATTGCGGCCTGCGTCACGGTGCGATGCATGCGGCGTAAAACTACGTTGCCCCTGCAGCCCCAAAACCGGATGTATCGAGCCGCCCGCTCGCGACTCTCGTCGCGTCTCGCGGCACCCGGCATGCCGCGAGACGCGCATACCGCGCCGGCTGTTCGGGGGCGCTCGCGCAGGTGCTGCGCCGGCCGAAGCAAGCGTCCGGGACGAGCGAATCGGCGTCGTCCGCCACCGGGCAATCTCCGGGCGATATCGGGCCGTATCTACGGATGTGGGCAGGATTGTGCCAGTTTTGGTCGTGTTCGGAGTGCCGGATTACGCACCGAACATCCACGTGCGGCCGCATGCCCTGCCCTGATTCTCTTGGGGAGGCGTTCGGTCAGGCGCGTTTTCGTATCCGGGAGTTTTAATAAAAAATACAGCTATCATGATAAGAAAAGTTATCCGGATATTTTCGATAAAAAACAGAAGTGCCCGATGCGTGACGAACGATCCGGTACACGACATTCCCAGCATTCCGCTGCGCAAACCTTCGAATTCACAACGATCGACGCGTGTCGCTGTGTGTGAAAGACGGCGCACTGGCGATCGCGTCGACGCAGCTCCTCCAGCATCCTCGCCGCTTCCCCCGCCCCGCATTTGTTCCCGCGACGCAAGACTGTTGGTCCATGGTGGGTATTCGAACTCCGGCCCGCCGCGCCTAGAGTTGCGTCCATCGGATTCATCGATCCGGTCGGCGCTGAAGCCGAAAACCAGTCACCTGTCGAGGCATATCATGAGCACTTCCAAAGTCATCATCGTCACCGGCGCATCGCAAGGCATCGGCGCCGAAGCGGTCAACGCATTCCGCGCGCAGGGCCATCGCGTGGTCGCGACGTCCCGTTCGATCGGGACGTCGGACGCCCCCGATCTCGTCACCGTCGCGGGCGACATCGGCGACCCGGCTGTCGCGCGGCGCGTGGTCGACGCCGCCATCGAGCGCTTCGGCCGGGTCGACACGCTCGTCAACAACGCGGGCATCTTCATCGCGAAGCCGTTCACGCAATACACGGCGGACGACTATGCGGCCATCACCCGCGTGAACATGGACGGCTTCTTCCACATCACGCAGCGCGCGATTGCGGCGATGCAGCGCAACGGAAACGGCGGCGGTCACGTGGTCAGCATCACGACGAGCCTCGTCGATCACGCGAACAGCAATGTGCCGTCGGTGCTCGCATCGCTGACGAAAGGCGGGATCAATGCGGCGACGAAGTCGCTCGCAATTGAATATGCGAAGGCCGGCATCCGCGTGAACGCGGTGTCGCCCGGCATCATCAAGTCGCCGATGCACGCGCCTGACACGCACGCGACGCTCGCATCGCTGCATCCGGTCGGCCGGATGGGCGAGATGAGCGACATCGTCGGCGCGATCCTGTATCTCGATTCGGCGCCGTTCGTCACCGGCGAGATTCTGCACGTGGACGGTGGCCAGAGCGCCGGGCACTGAGCGGCAACGTCGTGAACATGCGCCGGCGCGGATGATGCCGGCGCCCCGATGCCGGCGCAGGCGTGGCGTCGGCGCCCCGCTCTGCCCGGTCGACGGCATGGCTGGCCGCGACTAGCGAGTCCGCCTTGCGGGTGCCTGTTCGAGATGTTCGACGAGAAAGTCGACGAAGACGCGCACGCGTGACGACAGATAGCGTGCATGCGGATACAGCAGCATGAACGGCCGCGATCGCCCGCCCTGCGCGGACAGCACCTCAGTGAGCGTGCCTTCCCGCAGATCCCGCTCGACGATGAAGCGATAGGTCTGGAACAGGCCCGCACCGCTGCGCGCGAGCGTGACGCCGGCGAGGACGTCGCCCGACGTGCCGTAGCCGCCCGTCGTCGCAACGTCGATTTCCGCCGATCCGTCGCTGAACAGCCATGGAATCGGGCGGCCGCTGCTCGGAAGCTCGAACTGGATGCATTCGTGCGAGTGCAGATCGTCGACCGTGCGCAGCACGCCGGCGCGCTTCAGATAGCCCGGCGTCGCGACGACGACGAGCTCGGCGTCCTCCAGCTTGCGTGCGACCAGGCTCGAATCCGCTGGCGCGCGGCCGCGGATCGCAAGGTCGAAACCCTCCTCGGCGAAGTCGATGTTGCGGTTGCTGAGATGGGTTTCGACGCGTACGTCCGGGTATCGCTCGCGAAACGCGGGCAGCAGCGGCAGCACGCGATAGTGTCCGTATGGCGTCGGCATGCTGATGCGCAGCACGCCGGCCGGCGTTGCCTGCTGCCCCGTCGCTTCGCGCTCCGCGTCGACGAGCTGCGACAACGCATCACGGCATTGCTCGAAATAGCGCCGCCCAGAATCGGTGAGCCGGATCTGGCGCGTCGTCCGGACGAACAGGCGTACGCCGAGACGCTCCTCGAGCCGCGCGACCGACCGGCTCACCGCGGCCGGCGTGACGCTCGCGGCCGTTGCGGCAAGCGTGAAGCTGCCGAGTTCGGCTGCCAGACAGAACAGCTCGATGCTGCCGAGCAGGAGGTCATCGAATTTTCTCTGCATGGGGGCGGCTCCTGCTTCCTCGTGCCGCCTGGCGCGGTTGCAAGACGGCGAATCCGGCGTGCGCCCGCAACCAGGCACGGCGCTTCCGGCCCGCCAGCGCGCGTTGTTTCGCGGCGGGACGCTGAAGCACCGAGTGTGCATGAATCGCCGCCAGGAAACCAGCGTATCGGCGATACCGGTGGTACGCGTTCGCACCGCGTTGCACCGCGGGCGATTCGTTACACCGCGTGTCGAGTCAATTGCGCGAACGATATTTACCGGCCCCGACCGCCTCACTAGAGTGACTGACAGAGGCCGTGGCGAGTCGCGCGTCCACACCGCGGCCAACTCATCAACGATCCCCGAAGGAGCATGCCATGACGATCGAACAGAAGCTGGCCGAACTCGACTTCACGCTACCCGAACCGCCGCAACCGCTCGGCAGCTATACGGCCGTCAGTGAGGCAGGCAACCTGTTGTTCATTTCCGGGCAATTGCCGCTCGTCGACGGCAAGGTGGCCTATACGGGGCGCGTCGGCGAACAACTGGGCGTCGATGACGGTCGGCGCGCGGCGCAGCTCGCGGCGCTGAACGTGCTTGCCCAGATCGGAAAGCACCTCGGCGGGTTCGACCGCCTGCATCACATCGTGCGCGTCGAGGGGCACGTCGCGTCGGCCGACGGCTTCCACGGTCAACCGGCCGTGATCGACGGCGCCTCCGACCTGTTCGCCCAGGTGCTGGGCAACAAGGCCGGACACGCGCGCTCGGCCTTTTCCCACCGCCAGTTGCCGGCCGACGCGGCGGTGGTCCTGGTCGTGATCGCCGAAGTCCGCCCGGCATGACCGGGTTGCCGAAGGCCCGGGCGACCGCTATTCCGGCGCGGCCATCTGCCCTGCCATCGCTGAATCTTCCGGTCCGGGTCGTCTTTTCAATATAAGGGTTTGATCGCCCGGGAGCCTTGTCCGGCAAGGCTCGCCACGCTCTAGATACATTGAAATACAAAATATCGTATGCGATTTAATCGAATCCGCTTGACGTGCTCGGTCGTCTCGACCAAACTGCATCGCATGCGATCGAATCGCATCAGAGAAAAACCTTCCTACCTGACGGAGTGAACGATGAGCAAGATCGAAAAAGTGCTGTACACGGGCAAGACGCATACGACTTCCGGCGGCCGCGACGGCGCGGCTCGCAGTTCCGACGGCCGCCTCGACATCCAGTTGTCGTCGCCGGGCAGCGCCGGGAACGGCACGAATCCGGAACAGCTGTTCGCGGCCGGCTGGTCGGCCTGCTTCATCGGCGCGATGCAGCTCGCGGCGCGCGCGGCGAAGGTCACGCTGCCGGCCGATCTCGCGGTCGATGCCGAAGTGGATCTGGGCACGGGCGGCAACGCGTACTTCCTGCAGGCCCGCCTGAACGTGAGCGTGCCGGGACTCGATCGCGACGTCGCGCAGCACATCGTCGACACCGCGCACCAGACCTGCCCGTATTCGAAGGCGACGCGCGGCAATATCGATGTCGAGATCCGCATCGTCTGAGCCATGCCCCGGGTGGCCACGTGCTGCCCTCCTGAATGTCCTGCCATTTTCTTGTCGAGGTGAATGATGAAAACCCAACTGATCGCTGCCCTTCTCGTTGCCGTGTCCGCCGCCGTTGCCGCGCCGGCCTTTGCCAGTGACGCCGTCGTGACGCGTGCACAAGTGCGTGCCGAACTCGTCCAGTTGCAGCAGGCCGGCTATGTGCCGGGCCGCGCGAACGATCCGCACTACCCGGACGACCTGCAGGTCGCGCTGACGCGTATCCACGCGAACGACACCGTCGCAGCCGATACGGCGACGTCCGGTTATGGCGCCGACGCCGCAGCCGTCACGCAATCGGGCAGCCGTCCCGTCACGCGCACAGCCGAGCGCTCGATCTATTTCGGCCGTTGAACGAAGTCGCGATCGACGCCGATTGCCGGCGCGCGGCGTTCACATTCCGATTACTCTTTTCTGTCGAGGTAAATGATGAAGACCCAACTGATTGCAGCCCTGCTCGTCGCCGTGTCGGCTTCCGTTGCCGCACCGGCCTTCGCGACCGAAAGCACCGTGACGCGCGCGCAAGTGCGGGCGGAACTGGCCGCCCTCCAGCAGGCCGGCTATCTGCCGAATCGCCCGAACGATCCCAACTATCCGGACAACCTGCAGGCCGCGCTGAAGCGGGTGCGCGACAACGATGCAACGGCGGCCGACACCCGGACAGCCGGTTACGGCAACAACGCCGACGGTGCGACGCAATCCGGCAGTCGCATCGCGATTCGCACGGCCGAGCGCTCGATCTATTTCGGTCGTTGAGCGTCGCGACGAAATCGACGACACCGCCCGCCAAATAAAGCGCATACGATGTAATCGTATGCGCTTTTTGTTTGCCCGCAACCGGCGCGGACGATCGCGTCTATGCTGTGCGACGGGCGGCCTTCAATCAAGGAGCAGACGATGCTGGAACCGACGACGGACCAGGAAGATGGCGGATCGCATCCGCTCGACAATACCGTATGGCGCGCGCTCACCGGGGAGCAGCATCGTTTCGCCCTCAGCGACGCGCTTGCGCGTCGATTTCCTCCTGCGCTCGCACCGTTTGCGGGCATAGCCGACCGCAGCCCGACCGCGTTCGACGCGTTGCACGGACTGATCGACGCGCATGGACCGGCGGCACTCGTCACGCCGGACGAGATCCCGACGCCGGCCGGTTTTTCCGTGGTCTGGCGGGCGATGCTGCATCAGATGATCTGGCAGGGAACGCTCGACGGCGCGCCTGCTCTGGAGCATGTCCGGCTCACCGAAGCCGATGTGCCGGAAATGCTCGAACTGATCGCGGCGACGGAGCCAGGCCCGTTCGGCCCGCGCACGGTCGAATTCGGCGGCTATATCGGTGTACGCCGGCAAGGCCGGCTCGTGGCGATGGCCGGTCAGCGGCTGAGGGTCGGCGGTCATGCGGAGATCAGCGCGGTGTGCGTGGATGCGGCTTTCCGGGGCCAAGGCCTCGCGACCGGACTAATCCGGTCGTTGGTCGCGACCATCCGCGCGCGGGCGGAAACGCCGTTCCTGCACGTGCTCACGTCGAATCACGGCGCGATCGAGCGCTATCGCGCACTCGGCTTCGTGACGCGTCGCGACATGCATTTGCTGGTGCTGGGGCCCAAGGAAACCGGGACGGGCCAGCCGGAGCGCCAGCCATAAGGACGGGTCGCGCCGGCAATTGCACCGCAGGCTCGACATCGAGCCTGCGTTTAATCGTCTATTCGTCGATCGAATCGATCAGGTTGCCGCGCAGCGTGACGATGGCCTTCTGCATCTTCGCGAATTCGTCGGGTTTCAGCCCGGTGGCTTCGACCAGATTCATGTCGAGCCCCTTCTCGCGCACGCGGCGGCCGCTTTTCGTCAGGCTCACGAGCACCTGGCGTTCGTCCGACGGATCGCGGTGCCGCTCCAGATAGCCCATCGCCTCGAGCTTCTTCAGGATCGGCGTCAGCGTGTTCGATTCGAGGAACAGCTTTTCGCCGAGTTGCCCGACCGTCTGGTTGCCCTCCTCCCACAGCGCGATGATCGTGATGTATTGCGTGTACGTGAGGCCGAGCTCTTCGAGGATCGGTTTGTATGCCTTGCCGAACGCGAGATTCGTCGAGTAGATCGCAAAACACAGGAATTCGGACAGCTTCGGTGCGGCGGGCGATTGTGTTTCGGTCGGTTTCATGGGCGTTCTCCAGCGACGACGGTTCGTGTCGCAGATGGACGCATTATATATCGCGTGCGATCTTATCGGTAGCATGATTATCGTTTCCGATCAACATGACTCGACGCCCACGGCCCCTGTTCCGGTTCAGTCTTGTCCGCCGTCGTTCCGACCCCGTCGGTCGCCGGTCCGCTGGCGGCTGACTGACAGCAGCGAACACTGCACCGGATGAGCGATTTCGGTCGCGAGGCCGCCGGCGGCGAACAGCAGGATCATCAGCCAGCGCTTCATGCGTCCTCCACGACGGAAAGGCTTGCGCCGTCGGCGACGGTCGCATCGAGCGCATAGGGATCGACGCCGTCGAGGCAACCGAGATTGACGCGCCAGCACGCGGGATCCTTGCGCGTCTGATGAAAAGGATAGACGCCGCAGCGGCTGCAGAAATAGTGACGAGCCGTGTGCGTGTTGAAGCGGTAGAGCGTCAGCGCGCCCTCGCCCTCGACGATCTTCAGGTCGGCCGCGGCGAACATCGGGCTCATCAGCGCGCCGCGACGGCGGCAAAGGCTGCAGTTGCAGCGAGTCGCCGGCGCGAGCGCGGTCCGGACTTCGAATTTCACGGCGCCGCAATGGCAGGATCCGTTGAACCATGTAGCAGACATGTCGTGCTCCTCAAGAGGTCATGTCCGCTTTATAACGGGCCTTCGCCGATGCGTTGTATCACGCTGTATCCACGCCGCACGTGGATACAGGACGTTGCAATTTTGTCCACGGCCATGCGCATTGCGGCCCATGCGCCGAGCGCCGGCGCGCCGCATGTAACCGGGAAATCAGTCCAGCGCATGCTGTAACCGTGCGATGGCCGCCCGTGTCTCGCGCTCGAGCGTCGCGAACAGTTCGGCCGCCGGCAGCGACCGGGCGAGCGGCGCCGCCTGCCCGGCCCATTGCGCGCCGTAGCCGAACTCGCCGTTCGCCTTCGCGGCCGCATGCAGTGCCTTGCCGGCGTCGTATGCGATCGGATAGGCCGGCGTGGCCGGTGCGTGCGGATCGTCGCCGAGCGCGGTCAGTCGGTTCGCGATGCCGCGTGCGATCCGTCCGGAGACCGCGGTCGTCAATGTCGTGCGGCGCGCTGCGTCGCCGAGGATCGCGCGGCGATAACCGTCGTCGATCGACGTCTCCGGGCACGCCACGAAGGCGGTGCCGAGCTGCGCGGCCTGCGCGCCGAGCGCCAGCGCGGCGGCGATGCCGTCGCCGTCCATGATGCCGCCGGCCGCGATCACCGGCAGCGCGCATTCGCGCACCAGCAGGCGCGTCAGCGCGAACGTGCCGAGCCGGTCGTCGTGCGCCGTCGAGTCGAATACGCCACGGTGCCCGCCGGCCTCGATGCCCTGCGCAACGATCGCGTCGATGCCGACCGCGACGATCTGCCGGGCTTCGTCGGGATTCGTCGCGGACGCGAACAGCGTGATGCCCGTGCGCTTCAGCACGGCAATGGCCTCATCGGACGGCAACCCGAAATGAAAGCTGACGACCGCCGGTTTTTCTTCGATCAGCATCGCGAGCATCGCATCGTCCGCGACGAAGCTCGTGTAGATCTCCGACAACGACGCCGGCGGCGTCGCGCCCTGTTCGCGGAACGCGGGCGCGAGCCAGTCGAGCCACGCGCGTTCGACGACAGCGTCGGCGCGGGCCGGCTGGTGGCAGAACAGATTGATGTTGAACGGCCGGTCGGTGAGCGCGCGCGTGTCGCGGATCATCTTGCGCGCACCGTCGGCGTTCGTCGCGCCGACGCCGAGCGAGCCGAGGCCGCCCGCATTCGACACGGCGGCCGCCAGCGCGGGCGTGCTGACGCCGGTCATCGGCGCCTGGATGATCGGGGTGCGGATGCCGAGCGTGCGCAACAGCGTCCGGTTGTCGGTCGAGGGAATCATGTCGTGCGTCTCCTGTGGGCGGCGTGAACGCAAACGGGAAGCGTGCGGGTGCGCGGCACGTGGGTTGTGCCGGCGGGCCGCCGTTCGAAAGTTCAGCGCTCAGGATAGCGGACCGGGAAAACGCATCCAAGTCCGACGAACGGCATATGTCTCGTCGTGCCGCTTCGTGAAATACTGCGGCCACGCGTCCTCCGGAACTCCGCAATGAGTGAAATGCCCGCCATGCCCTCGTTCTGTTGCCCGATCGTGCGTTTCGCACTGACGTGCGTCGTGGCGTTGCTGGTCGTCGGGCCGGCGACGGCCGCCTCGGCCACGGATGCCACGCACTTGCCTGGCGGGTCGCCCGTACCGGCAGTGCGCACGCCGCAACGCATCCTGTTCGTCGGCGACAGCCTCACGCACGGCCGTTACACGCCCGTGCGTTCGTACGGCGCGATGCGGTCCGGCCGCGAGGATATGGGCGGCACCGCGCGGGTCATCGACGAAAACTTCGGGCAGACCGGGGCCCGCGCCGAACGCGAGCCGGGCCCGTGGGGCGGGATTCCGGGGATCTTCGCGCGCTTCGCCGCCGAAGCCGGACTCGACTACGAGGTTCATCTGGAAGCGATGTCGGCGACGAGCCTCGCGAAACATGACCGCGTCGCATCGGACGTGATCGACCGGCCCACGTGGGATGTGGTGGTCCTGCAGGAACTGAGCGCAAAGCCGTTGCCGTTCGCGCTCACGCACAACCGCGCCAGCGATCCGGCCGGTTTCCGTACGAGCGTCGCGAAGCTGGCACGCGGCATTCGTGCGGCGGCGCCGCAAGCGCGTGTCTATCTGTATGAAACCTGGCCACGCGCCGAACTCGCGAAAGCGCTGGCGGGCGAGCCGGACAGCGCCGGTTTTCACGTACGGTACGTCGATCGTCTCGCCGACCTCGTTGCAGCGTATCGCGATGCATACGAAGGCGCGCGCCGCACCGATCCGTCGATCGCCGCCGTCGTGCCGGTCGGCCGTGCGTGGCAGCGTGCATGGACGACCGGCGTCGCCGATCCCGACCCGTATGCGCCGTCCGGCGCGCCGCTGCTGTGGTACGGCATGCGCGCCCAGAACGACCCGCCGATCTCGCGGCCCGATTATCTGCATCCGGGCGTGCTGGGCGCTTATCTGAGCGCGCTCGTGCTGTTTCAGCAGATCGCCGGGGTCGACGTCCGTACGTTCGGCCCGCAGGAGCAAGCTGCCGCGCAACTCGGCATCGCGCCGGACATGGCGGCAAGGTTGCAGGCGGTTGCGTCGGATACGGTCCGCCAGGAACGGGCCGACGCCAGCTCTACCCCCGCTGTCGATGCCGGTCAGACGGCGGCAGCCGGATGCGCTGATCCGTGCGCGTCGCAATGAGCGGCAATGCGGTGCGCACGGCGCACCACGTCGAGCGGTGGACGCATGACGAATGCGGAGGGCTGAGCCTGCCGTTCCGCTCCGTTGCGTAGCGCCGCCGGTCCCGCCGATGCCGAACCGCTCCGCACGGCATCGCGGCTCGCCGAATGCACGCAGCGTCACCCATGGTTTTCCCTGCCCTCGCCTTCCCGCAGCTGCCTGACCTTCATCCGAAGACCGCCCGGCGGGCGTTCCGCAGCCTTTCTGCGCAGGAAAGGATGCTTGAAGCATCCGCAATTATCGTGTCGCGCAAATTCGCCGACGATGTTTCGGACGCTCGACGCCACCCGTGCAGCCGGCCTTTCGCGGGCCTGGCGCGCACACGCGCCGCGTCGCGCGACCGGATCTGCAAGGCCGGCCGCGAACAGCCGGGCGTTGCGCCACGGCAAATCGATAATCAGGAGACACGATGAACAGCCAATCCCTCAACCTCGGCGGCACCGCGGATGACCCCGCGTCCGCCGTACCGTCCGCGGCCCGGGCCGGCGCCGGTGCGACGACCCTGCCCGCCCGTGGCGTCACGCTCGGCGAATTCATGGACGACCTGCCCGTCAGTGCGCTGCACTGCTTCGTCGTCTGGGTGATCGGCGTCGGGCTGTTCTTCGACATGTACGAGATCTTCCTCGTCAGCACGATCGGCTCCGCGTTGCAGAACGAATATGGGCTGAGCCGGCAAAGCGCCGATTTCAAGCTGCTGCTGGCCTCGGCATTCATCGGGATGTTCGTCGGCGCGATGTGTCTCGGCAGCCTTGCCGACCGCATCGGCCGGCGCAAGGCGTTCTTGCTGACGCTCGTCTGGTACAGCGCGTTTTCGCTGATCGGCGCGTTCTCCGTGAACGCCGACATGCTGGTGGCATGCCGGTTCCTGACGGGCATCGGCGTCGGCGCGATCTACCCGGTCGCCGACAGCTTCCTGTCGGAAATCCTGCCGAAGGACAAGCGTGGGCGATTCGCCGCTTGGGGCTATACGACTTCGTACGTCGCGGTGCCGCTGGTCGGCTTCCTCGCGCTGTGGCTGAATCCGCTGCATGTCTCGGGTGTGGCCGGCTGGCGCATCATCCTCGCGATTGGCAGCCTCGGCGCGGTCTACGTGCTGCTGGTCCAGCATCGGCTGCCGGAAAGCCCGCGCTGGCTGCTCGCGCAGGGCCGCGTCGCGGATGCGCATGCCGCGGTTCGGCGCTTCGCGGACAGCGCAGGCGTGTGCGTGCCCGAGCAGTTCGCGGCATCGGCAGAACCGCAGCGGCCTCTGCGCCTCGGCGAGCGCATCGCGCTGCTGCGCCGCCGGCCTTACGGCGCGCGCTACCTGATGCTTGCGGTGTTCCACCTGTTCCAGGGCTTCGGCTATTACGGTTTCGGCACGCTCGCGGGCACGGTCGTCAAGAGCCGCGGGTTCGACGTCACGGACAGCACGCTGTTCATTGCGCTGTCGTTCATCGGTTATCCGATCGGCTCGCTGCTGTCCATTCCGTTGCTGAACTGGATCGAGCGCCGCACGCTCGTGATCGGGTCGATCCTGTCGATCGCCGCGTTCGGGCTGTGCTTCGCGTATTCGGGCAACACGGTGTTGATCGTCTGCTTCGGTTTCCTGACGACCTGCGCGTCGAACGTGTTCAGCAACGCGTATCACGTGTACCAGGCGGAGATCTTTCCGGCACGTGCGCGCTCGACCGCGATCGGCAGCACGTACGCGCTGTCGCGCATCGTCAGCGGCGCGCTGCCGTTCGTGCTGCTGCCGGTGCTGGCCGCACATGGCGCCGGCGCGATGTTCGGCGTGATCTCGGTCGCGCTCGGCATCGTTGCCGTCACGCTGCGCGTGCTGGGGCCGCTGACCTCCCGGCGCAGCCACGACGACATCAACCCGGTATGACACGGCGACCGGCACGGGGCATGCGCTTGCGTACCCCGTGCATCGCGCGTGCGGCGCGCCATTGAGCAGGTTCAGCGTGCCGACATGAAATCGAACAGCTTCGCGATGTCGGTGGTCAGCACAGCGCCTGCCTTCACGCCGACCCACAACGTGCGCGTCGCCCACGCGTCGTCGAGCTTCACGACCCCGAGCCGCGCCGCGCGCTCGCCGGTCACCGCATCGCGCGGCAGCACGCCGATTCCGAGCCCGGCCTCGATCATCCGGCTCACGCCGTCGAAATTCGACACCTGGATGCGCAGCTTCAGCGAGCGCTCGGCCGCGAACGCGGCGTCGGTCATGCGCGTGAGCAGCGAACTGCCGTCGCTCAGGCCGACGTAGTCTTCATCGAGCGTATCCGCGAAGCGGATGCTGTCGTGCGCGGCGAAGCGATGCCCACGCGGCACGAGCAGTACCAGTTCGTCGCGCCGGTACAGGCGGCGTTCGATGCCGGGCGCCGGCACGTTGTCCGCGAACACGCCGAGATCGGCCTTGCCGGCCGCGAGCGCGTCGACGATTTCGTGACTCAGCCGCTCCTCCAGGCTGACCTTGATGCCCGGGTTGTCGGTGAGAAACGCGGCGAGATCGGCCGGCAGGAACTGGACGATGGCCGACGTATTGGTCCACACGTGAATGTGGCCGCGCACGCCCGCAACGTAGTCGCTCATCTCTTGCGCCATCCGGTTGACCTGCTCGATCACCTTCGCCGCATGGTCGAGCAGCGAGCGGCCCGCCGGCGTCAGCTCGACACCGCGCGCATGCCGGACGAACAGCGCGCTGCCGGTCACGCTTTCGAGTTCGGCGATCCGCTTGCTGACCGCGGACAACGTTAGCTGGCCGTGTTCGGCCGCCTTGGTCAGGCTGCCGTGCTCGGCGACGAGCGCGAACACGCGCAGCGACTGCAGATCGAAGTGAAGCGGGTTCACCATGATGAAGGTCCTGGGAAGCGCCGTGCGGGGCGCGCGTGCCGCGCCAGGCAGGCCTGAAGCGATCATACGCCCGGCCGCGCGCGGCGCGAAATCACGCAAGGCGACGCAACACGGCGCGGTCAGCGCGGCGCGATCGCCTGCAACGCAGCGAGCATCGCGCTCTCCGGTTTCGCGAGATCGTCGAGCACCGTGAAGTGCTGCATGCCGGGCAGCCATGCGCGCGCGATCCGTTCGCCGGCCGCTTCGCAGGCGTCCGCATATTCGTGCGCTTGACGCACGAGCTCTGGCAGCTCGGCCGCGCCGACCGCGACGACGGTCGGTGCGCCCGGCCCGATGTGACGCAGCGGGCTGTACGCGGCGATTTCCTGCGCGGTGAGCTTCAGCTTGTCGTCGAGCACGCACAGAGAGATCGGTTCGAGATCGACGAGCGGGCTGATCGCGAGCGCCGACACGACGGCCGGATGCGCGCGATGCACGGCCGTCAGGTGGCCGCCGGCCGAGTGACCGCTCAGATGGATCGGTCGTCCCGCGGTGCCGATGCCGTCGGGGTCGGCCGCGAGATGGTCGAGCAACGCGCCGATCTCGCCGACGATGTCGGTCATCGATGCGGCTGGTGCGAGCGTGTATTCGGCGAGCACGACGTCGAAGCCGCGTGCGAGCGGGCCGGCGGCCGCGTACGCGAAATCCTCTTTCGCGCAGTGCTGCCAGTAGCCGCCGTGAATGAACACGAACAGCGGCGCGTCGGCCACGCCGCACCGCAGCCAGTCGAAGCGCTGCGCCGGACCCGCACCGTAACGCAGGTCGCGCTGCCCGGGCGTCGCATCGTAAAGCGCCGCGCTGCGTGCCTGGCAGGACGCGAGCACCGCGGGAAAATCGGGAATGGCTCTCGTGTTCAGGTAGGCGGCGTCGAGCGCCGCGCGGTCCATGCCGCGATAGAGGATCGTCATTCGGGAAGCGCCTGGTCGGTTTGCGGATGCGCGGGACGTTCGCGGTGCCCCGCCACGAAGGCGCCGGACGGGCCGACGCCGTTGCGCCATTATGCGTAGCGCAACCGGCGCCGGCTATCCGGAATCGGCGGGGGCGGCATGCGCCTGTCCGCTTTCGGCGGAGGACTGTCGAGCAGCGCGCGCGTCGTGCCGGCGCATGCGCGAACGGGCGGACCGGTGCGACGAAGCGGCGATGGTAGCCGCTCGGCGCAACGGATCGGCACTCAGATCAGTTCGGATATCTCGATGAGGTTCAGGTCCGGGTCGCGCACGTACACCG
This sequence comes from Burkholderia sp. BCC1638, assembly GCF_902833195.1. NCBI lineage: Bacteria > Pseudomonadati > Pseudomonadota > Betaproteobacteria > Burkholderiales > Burkholderiaceae > Burkholderia > Burkholderia sp. BCC1638. The sequence continues at coordinate 50,712 of NZ_CADFEC010000018.1, read as the reverse complement.
ACCGTATTTTCTGCGTCGCGCCGGTGCGCTCGACGGGCCCTTCGACGATCGGCCAGTCAACGCGGCGCAGATGCGCGATCACGTCGTCGAGCGGCACCGACGCGATGAAGCACAGGTCGAGCGCGCCGGGCACCGGCACGTGCGCTTTCGGCTCGAACTCCGCGCCGCGCACGTGTAGGTTGATCTTCTGGTTGCCGAAGCGGAATGCGAGCCGGCCCGCACCGAAGGTTTCGAGCTGCATCTGCAGCACTTCCGTGTAGAAGTGCCTGGTCCGCTCCGGATCGACGCAGGTCAGCACGAGGTGGTCGAGGTGGTCAATCAGTGCCATGTGGTTCGCTCCTGTTTCCACGCGTTCACGAGAAAGCCCGCTGCGCCGGCATGTCGCCGGTTTCGGCGCGCGGCGGCGGATGAAGGTCCGAGCGGCGCCCGGCCTTCAGGATCTGGCTCGGCACGTCATGCCCGATCAGCGCGGGCAGCCGCGCAGCCGCGGCGAGCACGGCCGCAAGGTCGATGCCCGTATCGTAGCCGTCGAGCGCGAGCATGTGGACCAATTCCTCGGTGCACGCATTGCCGGTCGCGCCCGGCGCGTACGGGCATCCGCCGAGCCCGCCGAGCGACGCGTCGAAGCGGTCGATGCCGGCTTCGAGCGCGGCGAGCGTGTTGGCGAGCGCCATTCCGCGCGTGTTGTGAAAGTGCAGCGTGAGCTGCAGCGCGCCGAAGCGCTCGCGTGCGCGTTCGGCCAGCTCGCGCACCTGCGACGGATATGCCATGCCGGTCGTGTCGCACAGCGTGACGCCGTGCACGCCGAGATCCGCGAAGCGCTGCATCCACGCGAGCACGGTTTCCGCGCGCACGTCGCCCTCCATCGGGCAGCCCATCGCGGTCGACAGCGACACGTTGATCGCAACGCCCGTGCCGCGCACCGCGTCGATCACGTCGCGCAGCTGCGCGAACGACTGCTCGCGGGTCATCCGCAGGTTCGCGCGGTTGTGGCTCTCGCTCATCGACATCACGAGGTTCACCTCGTCGATGCCGCACGACAGCGCGCGCTCCGCTCCGCGCACGTTCGGCACGAGCACCGTATAGACGACGCCCGGCGCGCGCACGATGCCGTGCATCACGGCCTCCGCGTCGCGCAGCGCGGGGATCGCCTTCGGCGACGTGAACGACGTGACCTCGATCTTCGCGTAGCCGCATGCGCTCAACGCGTCGACGAGCGCGATCTTGTCGTCGGTGTCGACGAACGCCGCTTCATTCTGGAAACCGTCGCGTGTCGCGACTTCGTGGATGTAGAGTCGTCGGGGAGGCTTGCTCATGTCGTCGTCCCGGAGGCTGGCCGGCCGGTTCAGATCACGCCGCGCGCGCGCCAGTCGTCGCGCGTCGCGGCATCGATGCCGATCGATTCGAGCACCGCGTCCGTATCGGCGCCGAGCGCGGGCGCCGGACGCTCGATGCTTCCCGGCGTCGCGCCGAGCTTCGGCACGATGCCCGGCACGAGCACGGGCGTGCCGTCGGGCAGCGCGGCGTCGACGATCATGTCGCGCGCGCGGTAGTGCGGATCGGCCGCGATGTCCGCGACGTCGTAGATGCGCCCGGACGGGATACGCGCGTCGTTCAGCGCGGCGAGCACGTCGTCGAGATCGTGTCGCGCGCTCCATTCGCCGATCGCCGCGTCGATGCGCGCGACCTGCGCGACGCGTCCGTCGTTGTGCGCGAGCGCCGGATCGTGGCCGAGATCGGGGCGCCCGATCAGTTCCATCAGCCGACGGAAGATGCTGTCGCCGTTGCCGGCGATCAGCGCGTACTTGCCGTCGCGGCAGCGGTACGCGTTGGTCGGCGCGATGCCGGGCAGGCTGCTGCCGGCCGCCTCGCGCACCGCGCCGAATGCCGAGTATTCGGGCAGCAGGCTTTCCATCATGTTGAACACCGATTCGTACAGCGCGACGTCGACGACCTGCCCTTGACCGCCCTGCTGCTCGCGATGGCGCAGCGCGAGCAGGACGCCAATCACGCCGTGCAGTGCCGACAGCGAATCGCCGAGCGACACGCCGACGCGCACCGGCGTGCGGCCGGGCTCGCCGGTCAGGTGGCGCAGGCCGCCCATCGCCTCGGCGATCACGCCGAAGCCGGGGCGGTCGCGATACGGGCCGGTCTGACCGAAGCCCGATACGCGCAGCATCACGAGCCTCGGGTTGATCGCGGACAGCGTCTCCCAGCCGAGCCCCCAGCCTTCGAGCGTGCCGGGCCGGAAATTCTCGATCAGCACGTCGGTCTCGGCGACGAGGCGGCGCACGACGTCCTGCCCTTCCGGCGTGCGCAGGTCGAGCGCGAGCGAGGTCTTGTTGCGCGATTGCGCGGCCCACCAGACCGACGTGCCGTCGTGCAGCAGCCGCCATTTGCGCAGCGGATCGCCGACGCCGGGCGGCTCCACCTTGATCACGTCCGCGCCGAATTCGGCGAGCATCCGGCCCGCGAACGGCCCGGCGATCAGTTGGCCGAGTTCCAGCACGCGGATACCGTCCAGGGGGCGTGTCATGGCTGTCTCCGATGAAATCACGTTGTCGATGACGGCGATCATGACGACGTTCGCATTCGGCGAAAATCGATCGATGCTCAACCAGCCTTTCCCGAACGGAAAGGCACGCATGGCGGCGAGCCGCGGCACGTCGTGACGATGGATCGAGCGGGGAGAAAGACGTGACGACGCGTTGCGGACAGGACGCCGCGGCGGAATCGGAGAAGCGGGGAATCGGGGTTTCAGGCGGTGCGCGGCGGGCACCGGTATGCGCGGGTGCGCGATGCGCGCCGCCGACGCGTGTCGGCCATCGGCCGCGCGTCGGCGGGAATCAGCGGCGCTGCGTCAACGTGAGACGAGGCTCAGTAAGCGGACATCTCGACGCAAGGATCGACCTTGGACGGCGAGCAGATGACCGAATACTTGGCGCTTTCGCGCATCAGCGCTTCGCCTTCGTGCAGCGCGATCTTGATCTCGGGGTGACGCTCGTACGCGAGGAATGCGGAGCAGAAGACCGCGGACATCACGACCAGGGAAAACACGAATTTTTCAAGGGATTGGAAACGTTCGGGCATGGTTCGACCTTTCTTCTAGCCCGCGATTATATCTCGAATTAAGGGTTTTCCCTATATGCCGGCCCGCATACCGAGGATGGCTTCGACCGACGGCAGGCGGTGTTTGCGCCCTTTTTCACCGTGACACAGGTTCGAGCATCGGACGAGACGAAGGGACTGGTTGCCTTCAACGGAAGGCAAGGCGACGGTTCGGCACGCATCGTCCGCACGGCATTTCGGCGGGAGCGGCGACGAAGCCCGTCGCCGGCGCGTCATTGCGGTGCCGATGCACCGCTGGCTGCGTTGCCCGGCCATGCCTTGCCGATCTTGTCGATCAGCGACTTGGCGGCGCCGGTCGCGATGGCGGCGTCGACGCCCGAGGTCTGCCACGAACCGTCGGCGGCCTGCACGAAGGTCAGGTTCGCACGCGACGGCGTGTAATCGCTGTTGCGCCACGTGATCACGACGTCGCACGCGTAGGTGCGTTCGCCGGTCTTCCTGCAGTCGCCGTCGGGTTTCGCCGAGATCACGTCGGCAGACACGGGCAGCGGCTGGCCGAACAGCGCGTTCAGGCCGCCGTGGTTTTCCGCTTCGAGCGCGCGGCGCACCGCGGCATCGACGTCGCTCGATCCGGGGCCGTCGTGGAGCAGGTGGCAGGCGGCGAGCAGCGTGGCGGCACAGCCGAGCGTCAGCAGCGTGGGAAACTTCATGGAACTCCGCGAATCGGGTGAACGTCGGGCGGCATGCGGCGATGGCCGTTTACGCATCGCCGAGCCGGTATGCCGCGTAGTCTGCAACGTCCGCGCGTGGTTCGCGGTATCCATTTGTAACCAATTGCACGGACGGCAGAAACGGCGCGACCGCCCCGCTGCCCCGCCGCCTTCGTGCGCGGCTACTGCCGCTCCTGCTTCACACGACTCACGAGCTGCGTCGGGCTCACGAACTGCAGCGCGATCACGACCCACACGAGCGTGATGGCCATGTAGATCATCGCCATCGCGTCGATCGACTGCGGTGCGCGCACGCCGGTCGAGAACACCGCGTAATACAGCGCGACGACGAGCGTCTGCGTGCTCGGGCCCGCGGTGAAGAAGGTCAGCTCGAACATCCCGATCGTGCGCACCAGCACGAGCAGCCCGGCCGCGAGCATGCCGGGCATCAGCAGCGGCAGCAGCACGTAGCGGAAATAGCGCCACGTGTTCGCGCCGAAGATGCGCGCGGCGGCTTCGAGATTCGGATCGATTTGCTCGATGAACGGCGTCATCACGAGGATCACGAACGGCAGCGCCGGCACGAGGTTCGCGAGGATCACGCCGGGCAGCGTGCCGGCGAGCCCGACCTTGTACATCACGGTCGCCATCGGGATCCCGTACGTGACGGGCGGCACCATCAGCGGCAGCAGGAACACCAGCAGCGCGAAGCGCTTGCCGCGGAACTGCACGCGCGCGAGCGCGTATGCGGCCGGCACGCCGAGCGCGACCGACAGCAGCACGACCGCGCCGACGACTTCGACGGTCACCCACAGCACGCTGGCGAGTTGGAAGTCTTCCCACGCCTTCGCATACCAGTGCAGCGTGAAGCCCTGCGGCAGCGGCGTGCCGAACCAGCGCGTCGCGACCGAGTTCACCGCGACGGTCGCGATCAGCAGCATCACGTTCAGCAGGAAGAACGCCATCAGCCCCCACACGAGCGCCTTCCACGCGCGGCCGGCGAGGCTGTCGCGCAGTTTCCGCGGCTTCATCGCGTTGACGGGCTGCGCGCCGGGCGGGCTGTGCTTCGGCGGCCATGCCGGCGCCGCATGATTGTCGGTCGCCATCAGCCCTTGCCTCCCGTGACCGGACCGGTATAGAAGAAGCGGCGCGCGCCGAGCATCGACGCGACCACCAGCAACTGCACGAAGCCCATCACGATCGCGATCGCCGATGCGAGCGAATAGTCGTAGCTCTCGAACGCGGCTTCGGCGGCCGCGATCGAGATCACGCGCGTCGGCCCGGCCGGCGCGCCGAGCAGCACGGCCGACGGGAATACCGAGAACGCCTGCACGAACGACAGACATGCGGCCATCGTGAGCCCCGGCACGAGCAGCGGCAGGTAGATCCGCCGGAACTGCTGCCACGGGTTCGCGCCGAGCGTGGCCGCGGCGCGCGCGAGCGTCGGGTCGATGCCGCTGATGTACGACAGCATCAGCAGGAACGCGAACGGAAAGCCCGACACGATCAGCGACAGCAGCACGCCCCAATAATTGTGCGTGAGGCGCACTTCGTCCGTGTACAGGTGCAGCCCCTGCAGCGCCTGCGGAAACCAGCCGTTCGGTCCGAAATACGTGAGCATCCCGTCGGCGACGAGCACCGTGCCGAGCGTGACGGGAATCACGAGCAGCGTCGTGACGAACTTCTGATACGGCGAGTTGCGGCGCAGCGCGAACGCGACGGGCACCGAGATGCCGACGTTGATCAGCGTCGCCGGCACCGCGAGCTTCAGCGTGACGAGCACGGTCGGCCACATCGCGGTGTCGGTGAAGAACTGCACGTAGTTCGCGAGCGCGCCGCCGCCGTTCATCGGCTGGAACGACAGGACCAGGCCGTACGCGAACGGATAGATGAACAGCGCGACGATGAACGCGAGCGCCGGCGTGACGAGCCACGCCTTCGCGTCGCGCGGCGCGCCGCCGGTCGTGAGCGTGCTCATGCGGCCTCCGGGCGGCGCGCGGCCGCGCATGCGACGCGGCGGCCGTTCATTGCGCGTCTCCCGCATAGACGAGCGTGCGCGCCGGCGCGACGCGCAGCCGCAACCGCTCGCCCTCCGCGAACTCGCCGGCGACCCGCGCCCAGATCGGGCCGAACGGCGTGATCGCGCGGATGAGTGAGTCGCGGCCGCCGTATTCGACCGTTTCGACGGTCGCATCGAATGCGTTGTCGGCCCCTTCTTCCGCTCGCTCGATGTCGTCGGGGCGCAGCGCGACCACCACGTCCTTGCCGTCGAAACCGGCCATCGGCACGCCCGCGATGCGCACGCCCGCCGCGGTGACGTTCACGTGGTCGCCGGCCATCCCTTCGAGCGTGAACGGCAGCACGTTGCGATAGCCCATGAAGCGTGCGACGTGCAGATTGTGCGGGCGCGTGTACACGTCTTTCGGCGACGCGACCTGCTGCACGACGCCCTCCTTCATCACGACGATCCGGTCGGCCATCGACAGCGCCTCGTCCTGGTCGTGCGTCACGTAGATCGTCGCGCGTTCGAGCTGCGTGTGGATGCGGCGGATCTCGGCACGCATCTCGATGCGCAGCTTCGTGTCGAGGTTCGACAGCGGCTCGTCCATCAGCACGAGCGGCGGCTCGATGACGATCGCGCGCGCGATCGCGACGCGCTGCTGCTGCCCGCCCGACAGCTGCCCGGGCAGCTTGCCCTCGTGGCCGACGAGTTGCACGAGTTCGAGCGCCTGCTGCGCGCGCCGCCGCGTTTCCTGCTTCGGCACGCCGCGCATCTTCAGCCCGAAGCCGACGTTCTCGAGCACCGACATGTGCGGAAACAGCGCGTAGTTCTGGAACACCATGCCGAAGCCGCGGCGCTCGGGCGGCAATACGTCGATGCGCGTATCGTCGAGCCAGATGCCGCCGCTCGTGAGCGGCTGCAGCCCGGCGATGCAGTTCAGCGCGGTCGACTTGCCGCAGCCCGACGGGCCGAGCAGCGCGATGAACTCGCCGCGCCGGATGTCGAGATCGAGCCCGTTCAGTGCGGCGACCTGCGCGCCCTCCGCATTGGTGAAGCTGCGGCACACGCCGTCGAGCCGCAACCGTTCGAAACTGTGCTTCATTACGCGAACTCCGTCGGCGCGGGCGCCGCGGCGCCCGCGGGTTCATGCGTCATTTCGACTTCTGCGAACCGATCTCGCGGTCCCACTTCTGGAACGCGGCGACCATCGCCTGCGCGTTGAGCGGCTGCACGTGCGGACGATCCGCGAGCAGCTTCGCGTACTCGGGGCGGCCGAACTTCCTGATCACCTCCTGGCTGTGCGCGGGCGCCATCTCGAGCGTCACGCCCTTCACCGCCGGGCCAGGATAGAAGTAGCCGTCGTCGTAGGTCATCGCCTGCTGCGCCGGTTCGAGCAGGAAATTCATCAGCTTGAACAGCACGTCGAGCTTGTCCTTCGCGACGCCCTTCGGAATCACCATGAAGTGCGCGTCGTTGACCCACGTCATGTTGTCGAATGCCTGGACCCGGAAGTCGGCCGGCACGATGCCGAGCGCGCGCGGGTTGAGGTCCCAGCCGGTCACGGTCACCGTCATGTCGCGCGTGCCTTCGCCGAGCTCCTTCATCACGGCCGACGTGCCGCCCGGGTAGTACGGCACGCAGTCGTTGAGCTGCTTCAGGAACGCCCAGGTCTTGTCCCAGCCGTTGATCGGGTCTTGCGGGTTCTTGTCGCCGAGCACGTACGGCAGCCCCATCAGGAAGGTGCGGCCGGGGCCTGAATTGGCCGGGCGTGCGTAGATCAGCTTGTTCGGATGCGCCTTGCACCACGCGAGCAACTGCTCGGGCGTCTTCGGCGGATCGCTGACCTTGGCCGGGTTGTATTCGAGCAGCGGGCCGGCCGGCATGTAGGTCACTTCGAGACCGAAGCCCTGCGCGAGATCCTGCATCTTGCGCGGGCCGGGCGCGTATTTGTCGAGCACGCCGGGGAACGCGCCCGCGCTGTCGGGCAGCAGCTTCAGCCACAGGTTCTGCTCGATGCCGGCGGCCAGCGCGTCGGTGCCCGTCAGCACGAGGTCGATGTCGGCCCGTCCCGCGGCCTGCATCGCCTTGATCTTGCCCGGCAACTGCGGCGCGGGCGCGTTCGTGAACGTGACGTTCGAGACGAGATTCGGGTTCTTTTCCTTGAACGCCTCGATGGCCTTCTGCGTGAGCTGCAAGTTGCCCGCGACGTCGACGACATTCAGCGACACGGGAGCCGCGACGGCGGCCGCGGCCGTCAGCGTCAGGCCCAGCGCCAGGGCAATCCGGCGGACACGGCGCGCGATCGTGGTGGTGTTCATGTCTCCTCGCTTCGGTCGGTGGATGGGACCGTTCTTTCGGGAAATCATGACGGCGTTATACGATGTCGGTCAACAAAAAACCGACCCGCGCGGGGCGGGAATTTCCCTAACAAAAACCTTCCGTTTGTCGAGGATGTGCTTGTTGGCCAATGCGACGGATACGTCGCATGTTAGGACGTCGTATATCAACGGACGCTGAACGGGAATCGGTTCGGACGGACGCGCCGGCATGCAAAGCGTGCGCGGCGCGTTGCGGACGGCGCTCAGGCCGCACGGAGCGCGATCACCTCCCCGATCAATCGCTCCGCATCCTGCCATTCGCCGAAACCCGAAGCCGGGTTCAGGTGTCCGACTTCGCCGAGATCGACGAGCCGGCTGCCCCACCCGGCCGCCAGCGCCTGCGTGCGTTCGAATCGCGCGAGCGGATCGTTGCGGCTCGCGGCCACGATGCTCGGAAACGGCAGCGGCCGGGTCGGCACCGGCGTCCAGCCGTGCGCGTCGAGCGCATCCGGTGTCGGATAGCCGGCGGGCATCGGCGTATCGAGATCGGCCGGTGCGGCGAGCAGCGCGCCGTCGATGGCACGCGTGGCCTGCAGCGCCCAATGCACGGTGATCATCACCCCCGCGCTGTGCGCGACGAGGATCACGGGGCCGTCGATCGCGGCCAGCGCCGCATCGAGCGCCGCGACGCGCGCGGCGCGGCTCAGCTTGTCGGCTTCGAGCGGCGCGACGGCGCGAGCGTTCGGCAGGCGCCGTTGCAGATGCGTCTGCCAGTGATCTTCGACGTGATCGCGCAAGCCGGGCACGATCAGGATGGTGGGCGCGGTCGCCAGGGTCATGCTGCCTCCGGGAGGGTTCGGTTCAGGAAAGATGTGACGCGCGTCGTTCGCGTTCGACGCGCGCGAGGTCGGCCGCGTAGCTCGCGCGTCCGATCGCGAAGAGCGCGGCGGCCGCGAGCGGCACGGCGGGAATCCATTGCAGTGCGCCGACGAGGCCGGCGCGATCGGCGACCCACCCCGTCAGCAGCGGGCCCGGCGCCATGCCGAGCAGGTTGTTGGCGAGCGTGAGCGTGGCGAACGCCGATGCGTGGATCGCGGCCGGCGTGAGGTTCGCGACCATCGCGCCCGATGCGCCCGACGCGCCCGCGCCGACCAGCATGCCCGCGCAGATCAACGCGAGTTGCAGCGGCCCGGGCGGCAGCCGGAACGCGATCGCGAGGCACACGCCCGTCAGCACGCAATACGCGATCGCGGTCAGCCATTTGCGCGAACCGTCGGCGCGTCCGACGCGGTCGGTGACGATCCCGCAGCCGACCATCCCGACGCCCGACAGCAGCACGAAGCCGGCCGCAAGCACGGCGGCACGGTCCGGCGCCATCGCGTAATAGCGGTTCAGGTAGCTCGGCAACCAGGCGAACAGCGCGCCGGGCACGAACAGGTGCAGCCCGCTGCCGACATACGCGCAGATCACCGAACGGGATGCGAACAGCCCCGACATCAGCGCGCGCACGCTGCCGCGCAGGTCGCGCGGCGCATCGGCATGGGGCCGGCACGGTTCGACGCGGCATGCCGCGAGCCGCCGTTCGGTGACGATGCCGCGGTACGCGACGAGCAACACGATGCCGAGCGCGGCCATCACGCCGAACGACCAGCGCCAGCCGAGATGCGCGCCGACGAGACCGCCGAGCGCCATCCCGAACACGGAGCCGAACGCGCCGCCGGCCATGAACGCGCCGGTCAGCGTCGCGCGCAGGCGCGCCGGAAAGATGCTGAGGATCAGCGCGACGCCGACGCTGCCGTACGCGGCTTCGCCGAGGCCGACGAGCCCGCGCGCCACGAGCATTTCGGCGTAGTTGGTCGACAGCGCGCAGCCGAGCGTCGCGACGCTCCACAGCGCGGCCATCAGCACGATGCTGCGCACGCGGCCGAAGCGGTCGGCGAGCACCGACAGCGGAAACGTCAGCAGCCCGACGAGCAGCGCGACGACGCCGGACAGCGAGCCGAGCTGCGTGTCCGACAGTCCCCACGCGTGCTTGAGCAGCGGAAACACGGCATTGAGCACCTGCCGCGACATGTAGTCCGACAGCAGCAGGCCGACGGTCAGCCCGAACACGAGCCAGGCATAGGCCGGCGCGCGCCGCCCGGTGGCCGCCACGTCCTGCAGCGACGGCTCGACGTGATGAATCAGCATGCGTGTCTCCTCCGGCGCCGGTGCGGCAATGCGCCGGCGCGGCTTGCGCGGCCCCGCTCCGTTCGTCGGAGCTTGCCTCGCGCACCGCGCGAGGGTGGGTGCCGCGCCACATCGATCGGCGGGCGGCGCGGGCGCGCCACCCGGATGCGCGGTGCGTCAGGCCGCGCGCAGCGGCACGCTCAATTGCCCGGGCCGGCGGTTCGGCGCCATCCCGAGCTGCGCGAGCGTCTCGTCGACGCCGTCGTACTGCACGCCGATCCGGTAGATCGCCTTCGCCTCCTTGCCGGTCGCGATGTCGCGGCCGAGTTCGCGCGTGATCCGCACGCACTGCTCGACCTGCTGCACCGACGTCATCCGGTTGCCCTTCTGGTCGATGATCGTGTCCTCGATCCCGCAGCGCGGATGCAGCCCCAGCGCCATCGCGACGGTGTTGATCGGCAGCACGTTCTTCATCAGCGATTCGAGCGTGATGCACGCGCCGTCCGGACAGCGCCGCACGAATTCCATGAAGTTGTACGGATTCGGGCCGTCAAAGCCGCCGCCGATGCCGACCCACGTGACGTTCAGCGGGCCGCGATAGACGCCGCGGCGGATGATCCGCTCGAGCGTCTCGAGCGCGTGCATGCCGGTGAGCTGGAAATGCGGCTGGATGCCGGCTGCCTGCAGCCGGCGCAGGTGCTCGTCGACCCAGCCGGGGCCGGCCGGCACGGTCATCTCGCGGTATGCGTCCCACAGCGCCGCCTCGTTCAGCGACGTGCCGGCGATGTCCTTGCGGTTCATCAGTTCGGTGATGTTCATCTGCACGGTGTTGATGGCGACCGTCACCTGGTCGGGCTTCGGCGTCAGCTCGGCGAGCATGTGGCGCGTGTCGTCGGACAGCCATTTCGCTTCCGCGCCGTCGCCTTCCGGCGCGAACGAGATCGAGCCGCCGACCTGCAGGATCATGTCGGGCACCGCCTCGCGCAGCCGGCCGAGCAGCTCGTTGAATTTCGACAGCCGCTTGCTGCCCTTGCCGTCGAGTTCGCGCACGTGCAGGTGCAGCACCGTCGCGCCCGCGTTGTAGCAGTCGACGGCCTTCTGTACGTGCTCGTCCATCGTCACCGGAATGTCTTCCGGGAAATCCGCGGGCATCCATTCGGGGCCGTATGGCGCGACCGTGATGACTACCTTGTCCTGGTTTTCCGGGTGCAGCGAATCGTCGAGAAATTGCATGTCGTCCTCCAGATGGAATCGTTGTGTTCGGGGCGTACGGGCGTGCGTGTCCCGTCGCGCCGGGCGGCAGGCCCGGCGTGTTGCATGGGGTTTCAGGAACCGGTTAAGGCGCGGGCGCGTTCAGATCAGAACGGCACGTCGCCGACGATGCCCGCGCGCTCCATCTTGCGCACGCACGGCGGGTAGTCCATCACCGCGTAATGCTGCGTGGCGCGGTTGTCCCAGATCGCGACGCTGTTCTTCCTCCAGCGCCAGCGCACCTGGTATTCGGGGATATACGCCTGGCTGATCAGGTATTGCAGCAACTGGCCGGCGCCGGGGTTCGCGTCCTGCCCGTAGCGCACGCGCCCGGGCGTGTGGAAGTTCGTGAAGTGCGTCGTGAACGCGTTCACGTACAGCACCTTCTCGCCCGTTTCGGGATGCGTGCGCACGACCGGATGCTCGGCGTCCGGATACTGCGCCTTCAGCGCGAGACGCTTGTCGATCGGCATCGCCGCGCCGAAGCTCGCCTCGATGCTGTGACGCGCGCGCAAGTCCGCGATCTGCTGCTTCACGTGTTCCGGCAGGTGCTCGTACGCGAGCACCATGTTCGCCCACATCGTGTCGCCGCCAACCGGCGGACCGTCGATGCAGCGCAGCACGCAGCCGAACGGCGGCGCCACGCGCCAGCTCGCATCGCTGTGCCACGCATTCTCGTAGCGGTCGTTCGGCTGGTCGGGCGACTTGTAGATCCGCACGAGCCCCGGGTGCTCGGGGTCGCTGCCGGCGACCGGATGATCCTCGAGCTCGCCGAAGCGGCGCGCGAACGCGACGTGCTCGGCGCGCGTGATGTCCTGGTCGCGCAGGAACAGCACGCGATGACGCAGCAGTTGCGCGCGGATCTCGGCGAACAGGCCGTCGTCGTGCACGGCGTCGGCGAGGCTCACGTCCAGCAACTCCGCGCCGATCGCACAGGTCAGGGGTTCGACTCGCATGCGCGTCTCCTCAGACGATGAATACCGACGAGCCGGTCGTCTTGCGCGATTCCAGGTCGCGGTGCGCCTGCGCCGCGTCCTGCAGCGCATAACGCTGGTTGATCTCGATCCGGATGCGGCCGGCCGCGACGTGCGCGAACAGTTCGCCGGCCAGGTCGTTCTTCTCGGCCGGATCGGCGATGTAGTCGGCCAGCGCCGGGCGTGTCAGGTACAGCGAGCCCTTCATCGCAAGGCGCTGCGGGTCGAACGGCGGGATCGGGCCCGACGCCGTGCCGACGCAGACCATCAGCCCGCGCCGCTTCAGCGAATCGAGCGAGCCTTCGAAGGTGTCCTTGCCGACGCTGTCGAACACGACGTCGACGCCGACGCCGTCCGTTAGTTCGCGCACGCGTTTCGCGACGTCCTCGCGGCTGTAGTCGATCGTGTGGTCGCAGCCGTGTGCGCGGGCGACCGCGGCCTTGTGTTCGCTCGACACGGTGCCGATCACGGTGAGCCCGAGCAGCTTCGCCCATTGCGACACGATCAGCCCGACGCCGCCCGCGGCCGCATGCAGCAGGATCGTGTCGCCCGGCGCGAACGCGTGGATGCGGCGCAGCAGGTAGGCTGACGTCAGCCCGCGCATCGTCATCGCCGCGGCCGTTTCGCATGCGATGCCGGCGGGCAGCTTCACGAGCGGCGCGGCCGGAATCAGCCGTTCGGTGCTGTACGCGCCGAGCGTGTTGAGGAAGCCGGTGTAGGTCACGCGATCGCCGACGGCGACGTTCGTCACGCCGGGGCCGACGGCCTCGACCACGCCGGCCGCCTCGACGCCGATGCCCGCCGGCAGCGGAACCGGATACAGGCCGCTGCGGAAGTACGTGTCGGCGAAATTAAGGCCGACGGCCTCGTGCCGCAGGCGAACCTGCCCGGCGCCCGGCTCGCCGACTTCGACCGCTTCCCAGCGCAGCACGTCGGGGCCGCCGGTTTCGTGGAATCGCACTGCATGTGCCATCGTGTTCTCCGTAAGTATTCAGTCGGATGCGCGTCACGCATCGTCGGGTTCGTCCGCGCCCGGCGTCGTCGCGACTGTGCCGCTCGCCGGGGGCGCGTCCAGTTCGTTCCAGTCGGCGTCGCCCAGATAGCGCCGCGCAGCCGGGAAAATCACGCCTTCGATGCGCCCCATCTGCTCGAACGCGCCGCGCGCATAGTCGGCGAGCGCCGCATCGAACGCGGCCGACGGCAATCCGTCGGCGGCGAGCCGCGCCAGCGCGTCGAGCGCGTGCGCATCGCGGCGCCGCTGGCGGTCGAGCTCGTCGAGTTCGGCCGCGGTGCTCTCCGCCCGCATGCGCAATGCCGCGAACAGGCGTGCTTCGGCAGACGCGCCGAAGCGTGCGTTCTGCAGCGCCGCGAGCGATGCCAGCGCCGCCAGCGGGCCGCCCGCGTCGCCGGTCGGCCGCGTTGCCGCGTCCGGGGTGTCACTCGCCATCGTCATCGTCAGCGCCTGCAGCTGCTCGCCGAGCGCGCGATGCGCCGCGAGACAGCGGGCCATCACGCGCGCCTCGGCCGGCGCACGCCGCGCCGGGCACACGAGCACCGGCACGCCGCTCGTCGCCAGCAGCACCCACCGTTGCGCGGTCGCGGCAGCATCGGCATCGTGCGGCAGCGCCGCGACGGCGATCAGGTCGCAGCCGAGCTCGCCGGCGAGCGTGGCCGGCGAGGCGTCGCCGGCCCCCGGACGGCCGGCCCCCGCGATCGCATGGGACAGGCCCTGCGCCCGTGCGGCGGCTTCCACTTTCGCACCGTGTTCCGGCATCCGCGCTCCGGATAAACGCGAGTCCGGCGCGGCGGCGGACAGCACGAACGTGACCCGCGCGCCGACCGCACGCGCCAGTTCGAGCGCATGGCCGATCGCATCGATGCCGCCGGGCATGCCGTCGACCGTCACGAGCAGATGGCGATACATCGTGCCGCTCCGCTTATCCGGCGCTCGGTGCGCTGCGTCGCGCGCCGGTCGATACGATGTCCATGGTCCCTCCTCGTTGCATTCGTCGGTTGCGTTCGTCACGCATCGGAACCCATGCTATCGACCGGGCGGCGGTGCGGCCCCACTCGTCGCGGGGGGGATTGACGCGCGAACGCGGTTCGGTCGATCCTTCCCCCCACGCCCACCCCGGACGCTGGCCCGCACGGCATCGCCGGATTCCGACTCCTGCCCCGATGGCCCACCCACCCGATCGCGCCGACGCGCCCCCCACCGAACTCGTGCTGAAGACGACCGCGCCGCGCGTGCCGGCGCAGTTGCTCGCGCGTGCGCGGCTGAGCCTTGCCGCACCGGCGTTCGACGCGCGGCCCGTCACGCTCGTGCAGGCGCCGGCCGGCTACGGCAAGACCTCGCTGCTCGCGCAATGGCGGCGCGAATCCCTCGCGCTCGGCCGCGCGGTCGTGTGGCTGTCCGCCGACGAGCGCGACGACGCGCCGCGCCTGCTGCAGGGGCTCGTGCAGGCGGTGCGCACCGGTTGCGCGCGGCCTGGCTTCGGGCGCCTGATTCCGGACGGCGCGGCCCGCGCGCTGGAGGGGCTGACCGCCTGGCTGGCCGAAGTCGCGCAACTGTCGATCGACGCGCTGCTGATCGTCGACGACGCGGAGCGGCTGCCGCCCGCCGGCCTCGACGCGCTGACCTACGTGCTGCACAACGCGCCGCAGAACCTGCGGGTGGTCGTCGCGGCCCGGCGCGGGCTCGATCACGCGGCCGGCGACCTGCTCGCCGGCGGGCAATGCACGCTCGCGGGCCCCGACTGGCTGCGCTTCACACTCGACGAGACGATCGCGCTGGTCGGCGCGCGCTTTGCGCAGCGGGTCGACGCCGACGCGTGCGCGCGCCTGTTCGAACGCGTCGACGGCTGGCCGCTCGGGCTGCAGCTCGCGATGGCCGCGATGGCGCGCTCGGCCGATCCGCGCCAGGCCGTCGACGCGCTTGCCGCGCGGATGGACGGCACCCGCGACCGGCTCGTCGAGCTGCTGCTCGCAAATTTGTCGTCCGACGACACCGCGTTCCTCACGCGCACGAGCGTCGCCGATCGCCTGCATCCATCGCTGTGCGCCGCGCTGCTCGACGACGCAAACGCCCCCGACCGGCTCGCGCGGCTCGCGCGCGACACGCCGCTGTTCATCGCGTCCGACGATTCCGACTGGTGCCGGCTGCATCCGCTCGTGCGCGATACGTTGCGCGACCGCCTCGCGGCGAGCCCCGACGCCGAGCGGAGCGCGCTGCACGCACGCGCGGCCGCGTGGCTCGACGCGCACGGAATGACGGAGGAAGCCGCGCGCCACGCGTACGCGGCCGGCCAGTTCGACACGGCATACGCGCTCGCGCAGCGCTGCCTCGAGGACGCGATCAAGCAGGGCCGCATCAACGACGTGCTCGACTGGCTCGCGCTGCTGCCCGATGCGGAACTCGACAAGCGCCCGACGCTGCGGATCGCGGTCGCTTGGGCGCTGGCACTCGGCGAGCGCCATGTCGAGGCGCAGCGCCAGATCGCCGGCATCCTGGCCGATGCCGGCACGCCGGCCGCGATGCGCTACGAATGCGCGCTGATCCTCAGCGCGGCGGCCTATTACGCGGATGAAATCGACCGGTTCGTCGAGCTGTTCGAACCGTGGGCCGACTTCGCGCCGCCCGCGGCGACGTGGCTCGCGCAGATGCACGCGAACCGCCTGTCGGCGCGCGCGATCATCGTCGGCGAACCGGCGCAGGCACGCCGCTTCCAGCAGGCCGCGCCGCGCGGCGAGACGGCGGCCGGATTCGGCTACGTCGCGCGCTGGGGCGAACTGATCACCGGGCTGAGCTACCTGCGCGAAGGCCAGATCCGGCTCGCGGACGACGCGTTGTCGCCGGCACTCGCGCGCGCGGAAGCCGACCTCGGGCGCCGCCATCCGCTGACCTGCATGCTCGCGGCAATGTGCGCGGCGATCGCGTACGAGGCCGATCGCGTCGACCAGGCCGCCGCGCTGCTCGCGAACCGGCTCGACGTGCTCGAGCACGCGGGCACGCCCGACACCGTGCTGCTCGGCTACCGGACGGCCGCGCGCATCGCGCTGCTGCACGGCGTCGAGCATCGCGCGATCGACCTGCTCGAGGCGCTCGACGCGATGGGCGTCGCGCGCCGGCTGCCGCGCCTGTCGGTCGCGAGTCTCGCCGAGCAGGTGCGCATTCACGCGGCCCGCTATCGCGAGGCGACCTGCCATGCGCTCGTGGAACGGATCGATGCGATCGCCGCGGCGGAGTTTCCGTCGCACGGGCCGCTGTGGCGACGCCCCGTCGTGCTGCTGCAGGCGACGGCGCATGCGGGTGCCGCGCTTGCCGCGCGCCGCTGGGACGATGCGTGCGCGGCGCTCGACGAAGCGGCGGTGCTGGCGCGCGAGATGAGCATGGGACGCGAGCGCATCGAGATCATGGCGCTCAGCGCGTTCGCGCTCGAACAGTCCGGACACGGCGGCCGCGCGCTGCTCGACGAGGCGATGAACCTCGCGGACATGTTCGGCCTCACGCGCACGCTCGCCGACGCGCATCCGGCCGTCGCCGACTGGGCGCGCCGCATCGGCGACGAAGCGGCCGCGGGCGACGGCCCCGTGCGGCCCGCGCAGCCGCAGCCGCGCATCGTGCCGCCCGCGCCGCGCAGCCCGGCGAGCCCGCGCGCGGTGCCGAGCGTCGTGCTGACGCCGAAGGAACGCGCGATTCTCGAACTGCTCGCGCGCAACCTGTCGAACAAGGAAATCGCGGTGGCGCTCGCCGTCGGCGAGGAAACCGTGAAGTGGCACCTGAAGAACCTGTTCGGCAAGCTCGACGCCAGCTCGCGCAAGCACGCGGTGCGCCGCGCGCTGGTGCTCGGATTGCTCGAAAGCGCGCCTTGAACGCCGTCTGCACGCGTCTGTAGCGGCCTTGCCCCGCCGTTGACGGCAGCGTCGCCGCCGCCCGCCCCCCGATTCTCCGCAACCCTGCCCCCCGCGCATGGGGGGGAGCGGCCGCGCGTCGTTGCGTAACCTTTCCGCACGGCTCGCACCGGCGTCGCCTCACGCGCCTTCCCGCCTGCCTCGATGCTTCCCCCGCTCTACCCGCCCGGGCTCGATCCCGTGCGGTCCATTACGATCCTGGAGACTTCGATGAAGACGAAACTGGCCGCGCTCGCGGCGCTTGCCGGCTGTTCGGCGCTCGCGCATGCGCAATCCTCCGTCACGCTGTACGGCGTGGTCGACACGGGCCTGCTGTACCAGAGCACGTCGGCCGCGTCGTTCGGCCCGAATGCGCCGAACACCGGCAAGGTGTTCCGCATGAAGGACGGCGGCATCTATTCGAGCTTCTGGGGTATCAAGGGCAGCGAGGACCTGGGCGGCGGCTACAAGGTCAACTTCAAGCTGCAGGGTTCGTTCGACAGCGGCACCGGCAAGATGCAGCTGAGCGACACGCCGGGCGCCGTCGCGATCTTCAACCAGGTGGCGTCGCTTGGCGTGTCGGGGCCGTTCGGCACGTTCACGGCCGGCCGCCAGATCGTGCCGATGATCTACGCGATGGCCGACACCGACGTGCGCAACGCGCAATTCTTCGGCAGCGTGCTGACCGCGTGGCTCGGCCTGAACACCGCGGCCGGCTGGCCGGGAACGAGCACCAACGGCGCGATCGGCGCGCTGTACGACAGCAATGCGCTGGTCTATCAGTCGCCGACGTTCGCGGGCGCGTCGATCGCGCTCGAATACGCACCCGGCGGCGTCGCCGGGCAGTTCCAGGGCGGCACGCGCGAGTCGGTCGTGCTGCGTTACTCGAACTACGGGCTCAATGCGTCGGCGGTCTACTACAACGGTCACGACACGAATCCGGCGCCGGGTGTCGCGCCGACCGGCGTCGACAACAACCGCTTCGTCTACGTCGGCGCGAGATACACGATCCGCGATTTCTCGGTGTCGGCGTCGTACGGCAACGGCCGGAATCCGTCGCATGCGGACAAGGTGAACCTCGACATGCTGTCGGCCGGCGTCGGCTATCGCTTCACGCCCGCGCTGCAGGTCGCCTCCGCCGTGTACTACCTGAAGGACCGCAACCGCGCCGAGAACCGGTCGACGGCCGTCGTGCTCACGGCCGACTACAGCCTGTCGAAGCGGACGATGGTGTATGCGCAGGTCGGTCACGTGAACAACCGCGGCACGATGAACCAGATGCTCGTGTACGGGCAGCCGGTCGCGCCCGGGGTCGGCACGACCGCCGCGATGCTCGGGCTGCGGCACAACTTCTGACGAAGCGGCGACGCAACGACGCGATGGGCGTGCGGCGGCGCTCGGGCACCGCGCGCGGCCGCCGTCTGCAGCGATCGCGGGGATCGGCTACAGTGGGCGTTTTCGGCGCGCCCCGCCCGTCTGTCGAAGTGTTCGTCCCGTTCCTGTCGCGATGTCAGAGGCGGTCGGCGATGCGCGGCAGGACGGCGGAGCGCGGATCCTCCACGTTGACGAGCGAACCTCCATGCCCGATCTGTCCGCCTTCCCGATCACGAAGAAATGGCCTGCCCAGCATCCCGACCGTCTGCAGCTGTACTCGCTGCCGACGCCGAACGGCGTCAAGGTGTCGATCATGCTCGAGGAAACCGGCCTGCCGTACGAGCCGCACCTCGTCCGCTTCGACACCGACGACCAGCTGTCGCCCGAATTCCTGTCGCTGAACCCGAACAACAAGATCCCGGCGATCATCGATCCGAACGGCCCGGACGGCCGGCCGCTGCCGCTGTTCGAATCCGGCGCGATCCTGATCTATCTCGCGGACAAGACGGGCCAACTGATCCCGAAGGATCTCGCGGGCCGCTACGATACGATCCAGTGGGTGATGTTCCAGATGGGCGGCATCGGCCCGATGTTCGGGCAGGTCGGTTTCTTCCACAAGTTCGCGGGCCGCGATTACGAAGACAAGCGGCCGCGCGACCGCTACGTCGCCGAATCGAAGCGTCTGCTCGCCGTGCTCGACGCGCATCTCGCGAACCGCAAGTGGATCATGGGCGATACGTACACGATCGCCGACATCGCGATCTTCCCGTGGGTGCGTAACCTCGTCGGTTTCTACGAAGCGGGCGACCTGGTCGGCTTCGGCGAATTCAAGCATGTCGCGCGGGCGCTCGATGCGTTTGTCGCGCGTCCGGCCGTCGCGCGCGGGCTCAACATCCCCGCACGCGGCTGAGCCGCGCAGCGGGCGCACCTCGCGGCCCGCTCTCTTCCTGGCCCGCCGCATCGCGCGGCGGGCGATTCTCCCGCTTCCTTCGGGCGTTTTCGTTTCCCGCTCGCTGCGTTCATTCGACGTGACGAATCGGCGGCGCTATTTTTCGGCGGACGTCGACGCCGCTTCCCCCAGTCCCGCCAGCAGCTTTGCCAGCAGCGCTGAAAGCTGCGCCTGCTCCGCCTCCGACAGCGCGGCCAGCATCGCGCGCTGATTGTCGACGTGCGCGACCACCGCATCGTCGATCAGTGCGCGGCCGGCGTCGGTCAGTGCGACGAGCGTGCCGCGGCCGTCGGCCGGGTTCGGCCGACGCTCGACCCATCCGGCCTTCTGCAGCCGGTCGATGCGCGCGGTCATCCCGCCCGACGACATCATCAGCGCGTCGTACAGCGCGGTCGGCGTCAGCGCGAACGGCGCGCCGCTGCGCCGCAGCGTCGCCAGCACGTCGAATTCGCCCGGCTGCATCCCGTAGCGCGCGAACAACGGATTGAGACCGTCGCGTGCGATCACCAGTGCGGCCTCCTGCAGCCGTCCCATCACGAGCATCGACGACGCGTCCAGATCCGGGCGCTCGACGCGCCATTGCGCGAGCGCATGCGCGGCTCGATCCATTAACCCTCCTCGGCTCACCAGTTATCTTGACGTCGAGATAAATCGGCATTTATCTTGATGTCGAGACACTTTACATGAAAACGCGCGGCCCTCCTGACGGAGGTGTCGCGCACCGACACCGAGGGCCGTTCCATGAATCGCTTCACTTCTCCCGGATGGCGGCTTGCCGCCATCGTGCTGGTCGGACTGAACCTGCGGCCGGCGCTGGCCGCGATCGGTCCGCTGCTCGACATGATCCAGCGCGCGACCGGCATCGGCGACGGCGCGGCGAGCCTGCTGACCACGATCCCGATCCTGCTGATGGGCCTGGGCGCGTTGAGCGCGCGGCGGCTGCAGCGCGTGACGGGAATCGTGGGCGGCGTATGGCTGGGCGTCGCGCTGATCGGCTTCGCCTGCGCGTCGCGCATCGGCGCGCAGCACGCGTGGCTGCTGCTCGCGAGCGCATGCTGCGCGGGCCTCGGGATCGCGATGGTGCAGGCGTTGCTGCCGGGATTCGTGAAGGCGCATTTCGCGACGCGGATCGGCGGCGCAATGGGCGTCTATTCGACGTCGATCATGGGCGGTGCGGTGCTCGCGAGCGTCGTCGCGCCGTTCGCCGCGGCCCGCTGGGGCTGGCTGGTCGCGCTCGCGGGCTGGGCGCTGCCGGCCGCGCTCGCAGCGCTCGCGTGGTCGCTGGCCAGCCGGGGCGGCGACGCGTGGGTGTCCGGGCCGACGTCGGCGTCGATGGTGCAGGCGCGCCCGTCGCGCTCGCCGCGCGCGTGGCGGCTCGCGCTGTTCTTCGGGATCGCGACGGGCGCCTATACCCTCGTGCTGGCATGGCTGCCGCCGTACTACATGCGGCTCGGCTGGTCGCCGACCGCGGCCGGCAGCCTGCTCGGCGGCGTGACGCTCGCCGAAGTCGTCGCGGGGCTCGCGGTCTCGGCGACGATCGACCGCCTGCCCGATCGCCGGCCCGCGCTGCACGCGGCGATCGCGTCGCTGCTCGCGGGGCTGCTGGTGATGCTGGCCGCGCCGCAGGCACTTGCGTTGCCGGCTGCCCTGCTGATGGGTGCCGGTATCGGCGCGCTGTTTCCGTTGTCGCTGATCGTCACGGTCGATCATGCGGCGACACCGGCCGACGCGGCGTCGTTGATGGGGTTCGTGCAGGGCGTCGGCTATCTGATCGCCGGGCTGTTTCCGTTCGCGGCGGGCATCGTGCGCCAGCATCTCGCGGATCTGTCGCCCGCGTGGGTCGCGATGGCTTGCCTGTGCGTCGTGCTGTTCGCGCTGGCGACGGGGTTCGCGCCGCGGTTTGCGCGGCGCGTTGCGCGGGCGTAGCGCGAGCGCAGTGCCTCGCGTTCCCTGCACGCGCAATCAACTGCCGCTCGCATACAGCGTCGAATCCGCGAACCCTTCCGCATCGAGCACGCGCCCGATCAGGATCAGCGCGGTGCGCTCGATCCGCGTGTCCTGCACCTTGCCGACGATGTCGGCCAGCGTGCCGGTCACGCGTTCCTCGTCGGGCCAGCTCGCACGGTAGATCACCGCGACCGGGCAGGCGGGCCCGTAATGCGGCAGCACTTCGTCGACGATCCGCGCGAGATGCCGCACGCCGAGATGGATCGCGAGCGTCGCGCGATGCGCGGCGAGCGCGCCGAGCGCTTCGCCTTCCGGCATCGTCGTCTTGCCCGCAAAGCGCGTGAGGATCACCGTCTGCGCGACACCGGGCAGCGTCAGCTCGACGCCGAGCGTCGCCGCGCACGCGGCCGTGGCCGTCACGCCGGGCACGATTTCATACGGAATCCCGAGGGCTTTCAGCCGGCGGATCTGTTCGCCGATCGCGCCATACAGCGACGGATCGCCCGAATGCACGCGCGCGACGTCCTGGCCTTTCGCATGCGCGGCGGCGAGCAGCGCGACGATCGCATCGAGGTCGAGCTCGGCCGTATTGACGACCTGCTCCGCGCGATGGCCGTCGAGCACGGCCGGCGGCACGAGCGAGCCTGCGTACAGAATCACCGGGCACGTGCGCACGAGACGCTGGCCCTTCACCGTGATCAGCTCCGGGTCGCCGGGACCTGCGCCGATGAAATACACCGTCATCGAAAAATCTCCGTCAATTCATGGGGCAGCCGGCGCGCGGCGTCACGCGCGCGCGCTCGGGTCGAGCGCATCGAGCAGCGCGGCGGCCGAGTCGAACGTGCGATCGGCGTCGGGCTGCGCCGGCCGGCGCAGCATCACGACCGGCAGCCTGTGTTCGCGCGCGACGTCGAGCTTGGCCTCGGTCGCGGCGCCGCCGCTGTTCTTGCTGACGACGACGTCGATGCCCGCGAGTGCGAACAGCGCGCGCTCGCCGTCGAGCGTAAACGGCCCGCGCGCGGCGAGGACCTGTGCGCGCGCGTTGCCGGGATGCGCATCGAGGCAGCGCACCAGCCAGAACTGGTGCGGCGGAATCTCGTCGAGATGCGCGAGCGGTTCGCGGCCGAGCGTGAACAGCGGCCGCCGGAACGGCGCGAGCGCGGCCTCGATGCCGGCCCAGTCGTCGACCATCCGCCAGTCGTCGCCGGGTTGCGGCGCCCACGGCGCGCGGCGCAGCGCCCACAGCGGCACGCCGGCGTCGCGCGCGGCCGCCGCCGCGTTCGCGCTGATTCGCGCGGCATACGGATGCGTCGCGTCGATCACGAGGCCGATGCCGGCGCCACGCAGGTACGCGGCGAGTCCCGCCGCTCCGCCGAAGCCGCCGACGCGCACTTCGCAGCGCAAGTCCTCGGGCACCTTGCCGAGGCCCGCGAGGCTGTAGACGTGTTGCGGGCCGAGTGCGCGCGCGATCTTCAGCGCGTCGCCGGTGCCGCCGAGCAGCAGGATGCGCGTGCTCATCGTGCGCTCCCGACGAAGCGGCCCTGCCGGTCGATCGCGAACATTTCGATCGCGACCGATGGGGGCACGATGTCGCGCGCGACCCGCAGCGCATGCGCGCAGACGATGTCGCCGAGCGGCACGCCGTCGGCCTGCGCGAGCTTGAGCGCTTCCTGGCTGGTGTTCGCCGCGCGCATCGCGGCCTGCAGCGCCGCGTTCGCGCCCGCCTCGGCCGCCCACTGCGCAAGCAGCGGCAGATCGATGCTCGAATGGCGGCTGTGCAGGTCGAGATGGCCTGCCGCGAGCTTGCTGAGCTTGCCGAAGCCGCCGCACATCGACAGGCGCGCGACCGGCGCGCGGCGCAGGTGCTTGAGCACCGCGCCGGCGAAATCGCCCATTTCGATCAGCGCCATGTCGGGCAGGCCGTAGTGCGCGCGCATCGCATCCTCGCTCGCGTTGCCGGTACACGCGGCGATGTGCGCGATCCCGTTCGCGCGGGCGACGTCGATACCCTGGTGGATCGACGCGATGTATGCCGAGCACGAGAACGGCCGCACGATGCCGGTCGTGCCGAGGATCGACAATCCGCCGACGATGCCCAGCCGCGGGTTCATCGTCTTCAGCGCGAGCACCTCGCCGCCCTCGACGCCGATCGTCACGTCGAAGCCGCCTGCGTAGCCGAATTCGGCCGCGAGCGCGTCGAGGTGCGTGGTCATCATCTGGCGCGGCACCGGATTGATCGCCGGTTCGCCGACGGGCAGCGTGAGTCCGGCGCGCGTGACGGTGCCGACACCCGGCCCCGCGTGAAAGCGCACGCCGGGCGCCGCCGCGAGCGCGACGCGCGCGAAGACCAGCGCGCCGTGCGTGACGTCCGGATCGTCGCCGGCATCCTTGATCGTGCCGGCTTCCGCGCCGTCGGCCGTCGTCCGGCAGAACGCCAGCCGCATCATCACGTGCTGCCCCTTCGGCAGCACGATCTCGACGGCGTCGACCGCGTGCCCCGCCAGCAGCAGGCGCGCGGCGGCGAGCGACGTCGCGGTCGCGCAGCTGCCGGTCGTGTAGCCGAAGCGCAGCGGCGCCGGTTGTTCGGGGGTTTCGTCGCGCATCACGCGGGGTCCGTGAGGTCCGTTGCCATGGCATCAGGTTTGCGCACGTCGTACAGCGTGACGGGCAACGGCTGCCGCCACGTATCGAAGCGGCCGAGCGGCTCGGCGTGCGCGAGCGACACGCGCGTGAGCGTGCCGCCGTGCATCTCGCGCCACGCGGCGAGCGCGAGCTCGCCCTGCAGCGTGACCGCATTCGCGACGAGCCGGCCGCCGGGCTTCAGCGCCGACCAGCACGCGTCGAGCACGCCAGGCGCGGTCGCGCCGCCGCCGATGAAGATCGCGTCGGGCGCAGCGAGGCCCGCGAGCGCAGCGGGCGCGCGCCCCGCGACGAGTTGCAGCCCCGGCACGCCGAGCGTGTCGCGGTTGTGCTCGATGAAGCGCTGGCGCTCCGCATGCGACTCGATCGCGATCGCCTGGCACGACGGATGCGCGCGCATCCATTCGATGCCGATCGAGCCGCTGCCCGCGCCGACGTCCCACAGCAATTCGCCGGGTGCGGGCGCGAGGCGTCCGAGCGTCAGCGCGCGCATGTCGCGCTTGGTGAGCTGGCCGTCGTGGCGGTACGCGTCGTCGGGCAGGCCGGGCGTGAGTGCGCGGCGCGGCGCATCGGGGCCGGCCTGGCAGTCGAGCGCGACAAGATTGAGCGCGGCGGTTTCGTCGATGTTCCAGTCTTGCGCGAGACCGTCGATGCGCCGTTCGAGCGGCCCGCCGAGATGTTCGAACACGCTGATGCGCGTCGGGCCGAAGCCGCGCGCGGCGAGTTCGGCGGCGACCGTGGCCGGCGTGCGGCCGTCGGCGCTCAGCACGAACAGGCGCCGGCCCGGCAGCAGATGGCGCGCGAGCGTCGCGAGCGGCCGGCCGACGAGCGACACCGCGCCGACGTCCTGCAATGCCCAGCCGAGCCGCGCGGCCGCCAGCGACAGCGACGACGGCGCGGGCAGCACGCGCCATTCGTCGGGGGATAGTTCGCGCGCGAGCGTCGCGCCGACGCCGAACAGCATCGGGTCGCCGCTCGCCAGCACGCAGACGGGCGAACCGCGTCGCGCGAGCAGGCCCGACAGGTCGAATGGCGACGGCCACGCGGCGCGCTCGGCCCGCAGCCGCGCGGGCAGCATGTCGAGGTGCCGCTTCGCGCCGACGACCCGCGACGCCTCGAGCAGCGCGCGCCGTGCGCTGCGCCCGAGCCCCGCGTAGCCGTCGTCGCCGATGCCCACTACCGTCAGCCACGCCGTCATGCACCCTTCCCCATCGTCCGGTTCCATCGAGTCGCCGCACGGCGCCGGTATGGCGCCGGTGCGGCCGTCCGCATTGCGAAAGTCGGCATGGTACCGTGTTCCACCGCGCGTTTCATCTGCCGGCCCGCCGACGCCGGGCCGCATTTCGCTTCGGCCACGATGCCCGCTCGGCGGTCGCGAAGCGCGGGGGAAATCGGGTATGCTACGGCCGTTCGTTCGCCGGTGCCCTTCGGGGCCGAAGAGGGAACACAGGGCGCGCACCGCGCCGCTGTGGCTGCCCCCGCAACTGTAGACAGCGAGCCGATCTCCCCCTCGTGCCACTGGTTTCACCGGGAAGGCCGGGAGCCGGCGCCGACCTGTCAGCCAGGAGACCTGCCGGCATGAAAGTGCGTGCGTGCCAGTCGGCGTCGGGCGGGGTGTACCGATGCGTTGGCCGCGGCGCGACACTGTCCCGGTATCCCGTTGAGTTCCGCCCCCGATTCCATTCCTGCATCGCCCGTCGTGCGCCCGTCGGCTTGCCCGGGGCTCGTGCGCGTCGTCGCGGCCGCCGACGGCGGGCTGTGCCGGATCAAGCTGCCGGGTGGCCGGCTCGACGCGCGGCAGGCGCGTGCGATCGCCGCAGCCGCGCGCGCTTACGGCTCCGGCGCGATCGACGCGACCAATCGCGCGAATCTCCAGTTGCGCGGCATCCGCGACGGCGCGGCCGATACGCTGGCCGACGCGTTGCTCGATGCCGGCCTGGGCCCGCGCGCCGGCGATGCCGCCGACGACCGGGCCGCGCTCGCCGCGAGCGACGACGTCCGCAACCTGATGCTCAGCCCGCTCGCGGGGCGCGATCCCGACGCACTGCTCGACAGCCGCGCGCTCGCGCTGCCGTTGCTCGACATGCTGACGCACGAGCCGCGCCGTGGCGAGATGTCGCCGAAATTCTCGATCCAGCTCGACGGCGGCGAAACGGTCGCGGCGCTCGATCATCCGCACGACATCTGGCTCGCCGCGTGGCGTCGCGGCGACGGCGCAGTCCGCATCGCCGCGGGCCTGGCCGGCTGCCCGCCGGTCGCGCCCGGTGATCCGCGGGCCTGGTTCGACGTCGCGCCGGACCAGACCGTCGCGCTCGTTCGCGCACTGCTGCTCGCGTTCCTCGATCTCGCGCCGGCCGACATCACGCGGATGCGCGCGTTGCTCGCGACGGGCGGCGCATGCGCGTTGCGCGAGCGCGTGCAGCATTACGCGCCCTTCCCGCTCGAAGCCGATCCGGCACTGGCCGGCTGGCGGCGCAAGCACGCGGACGCCGCGCTGCGTTTCGGTGCACGGCCGTCGCGCGATGCGGATCGCTGCAGCGTCGGCGCGCAGTTCGTGCTCGGCCGGCTCGACGCAACACAACTGGAACGGCTTGCGGCACTCGCCGACGCGGAAGGCGACGGCACGCTGTCGATGACCCCGTGGCAAGGCGTGTTCGTGCACGGCGTGCGGCACGAACGCACGCCGGCCGTGCTCGACGCGCTCGCGTCGCTCGGCCTCGTGTGCACGATGTCCGACCCGCTGGCGGCGCTGGTCGCGTGCACCGGCAGCGCGGGCTGCGCGAAGTCGCGCGCCGATACGAAACACGATGCGCTCGCGCTGGCCGCGCGCGTCGGCCATCCGGTCGACGTGCACCTGACCGGCTGCGAGCGTCACTGCGCGCTGCCGCACCCCGCGACGTCCACCCTCGTCGCGGTCGCGCCCGGCCGCTACGACCTTTACCGGCGCGACGCCGCCGCGGGCCTCGGCGCCCCGCTCGCGCGCCATCTGACGATTGACCAGGCCGCGGACCGACTGACGGACGCGCGGCACAGCCAGGACACCACCGATGCTTGACTACATTCGCGACGGGCAGGAAATCTACCGCCAGTCGTTCGCGACGATCCGCGCCGAGGCCGACCTGTCGCAGGTTCCGCCCGATCTCGAGAAGCTCGCGGTGCGCGTGATCCACGCGTGCGGGATGGTCGATGTCGCCTACGACCTGCGCTTCTCGGCCGGCGCCGGCACGGCGGGCCGCGCGGCGCTCGCGGCCGGCGCGCCGATCCTGTGCGACGCGCGGATGGTCGCCGAAGGCATCACGCGCGCGCGGCTGCCGGTCGGCAATCGCGTGATCTGCACGCTCGGCGAACCGGAAGTACCCGACCTGGCGCGGCATCTCGGCAACACGCGCTCGGCCGCGGCGCTCGAACTGTGGCGCCCGTATCTGGCCGGTAGCGTCGTCGTGATCGGCAATGCGCCGACCGCGCTGTTCCACCTGCTCGACATGATCGACGCCGGCGCGCCGCGCCCCGCTTTGATCCTCGGCTTTCCGGTCGGCTTCATCGGCGCGGCCGAATCCAAGGCGGCACTCGACGCCGACAGCCGCGGCGTGCCGTACGTCGCGCTGCTCGGCCGGCGCGGCGGCAGCGCGATGGCCGCGGCCGCCGTCAACGCACTCGCGACGGAGGCAGAATGACGGCCCCGCGCGGACGCCTGTTCGGGGTCGGCGTCGGCCCCGGCGACCCCGAACTGATGACGATCAAGGCGCTGCGCGTGCTGCAGGCCTCGCCGGTGGTCGCGTATTTCGTCGCGAAGGGCAAGAAGGGCAATGCCTACGGGATCGTCGAGGCGCATCTGCTCGATGCGCAGACGCAATTGCCGCTCGTCTATCCGGTGACGACCGAGGCGCTGCCGCCGCCGCTCTGCTACGAGACCGTGATCGCCGATTTCTACGACACGGCCGCCGAGATCGTCGCGTCGCATCTCGACGCCGGGCGCGACGTCGCGGTGATCTGCGAAGGCGATCCGTTTTTCTACGGGTCGTACATGTACCTGCACGATCGCCTGGCGCCGCGCTACGACACCGAAGTGATCCCGGGCGTGTGCGCGATGCTCGGCGGCACGGCCGTGCTCGGCCAGCCGCTCGTCTATCGCAACCAGAGCCTGTCGGTGCTGTCCGGCGTGCTGCCGGAGGACGAATTGCGCACGCGGCTCGCGCAGGCCGACGCGGCCGTCGTGATGAAGCTTGGCCGCAACTTCGACAAGGTGCGGCGCGTACTCGACGAACTGGGGCTCGCGAAGCGCGCGCTGTACGTCGAGCGCGCGACGATGGCGGCGCAGCGCATCGTGCCGCTCGACGAAGTCGATCCGATGGCGTCGCCGTACTTCTCGCTGCTCGTCGTGCCGGGGGAAAAATGGCAAGGATGACGACTCCGCCCGCGATCGTGATTCTCGGCGCGGGCGCACTCGATACCGCGCGGCGTATTCAGGCGCGTTATCCGGGCGCCGTCGTGCACGGGCTCGCGTCGCGCGTCGAGGCCGACGTGCCGTTCGACGAGCTCGGCGCACACCTGCGCGAGCTTTACGCACGCGGCCTGCCGATCGTCGCGCTGTGCGCGGCCGGCATCGTGATCCGTTGCGTCGCGCCGGCGCTGGCCGACAAGGGTGTCGAGCCGCCGGTGCTCGCGGTCGCGGAAGACGGTTCGGCCGTCGTGCCGCTGCTCGGCGGGCTGACGGGCGTCAACCTGATCGCGCGCGAAATCGCCGAATGCCTCGGCGTCGCGCCCGCGATCACGACCAGCGGCGAGCTGCGCTTCGGCGCGTGCGTGCTCAACCCGCCCGACGGCTATGCGCTCGCCGATCTCCAGCAAGGCAAGCGTTTCGTGTCCGACCTGCTCGCGGGTGCGGCCACGCGCGTCGACGGCGCGGCGCCGTGGCTCGACGACGTCGCGCTGCCGCGCGACGATGCGGCCGCGCATGCGATCCGCGTGACGCCCGATGCGTGGCGCGGCGCGCGCGACGAACTCGTGATCCATCCGCGCAGCGTGGTGGTCGCCATCGAGGCGCGCGGCGTGCGGGCCGATGCGTCGCCATCGCTTGCCGAGCGCATCGACGCGCTGCTCGATACGCACGGTCTCGCGCGGCTGGCGCTCGCCGCACTCGTCGCACCGGCGTCGTTGCTCGGCGATGCGCGGGTCGAGGCGGCGGCACGGACGCTGGGCGTGCCGCTGCGCTTCGCCGATGTCGAACGCGACGAAGATGCCGATGCGGCTGCCCTGCTGGGTTCGACGTTGCGCATGGCGCACACACTGCGCGCAACGTCCGACGGCCTCGCGTGCGCGGTCGCGACGCAACCCGTCGATCCCGCGACGCTCGGCCGTGCACGCGGCCGCCTGACGGTGCTCGGCCTCGGCCCGGGCGATGCGGCATGGCTCACGCCCGCCGCGCGCACCGCGCTCGCGCAAGCCACCGACATCCTCGGCTATACGACCTACGTGACGATGGCCGGCCCGTTCCGCGCGGACCAGCGCGTCCACGGCACCGATAATCGCGAGGAAATGCAGCGCGCGCGCCATGCGTTCGAACTGGCGGCCGAAGGCCGGCGCGTCGCGGTCGTCTCGTCGGGTGACCCGGGTGTGTTCGCGATGGCCGCGGCCGTGCTCGAAGCGCTCGACGAAGCGCGCGATCCGCGATGGGCCGCGGTCGAACTTCGCATCGAACCCGGCGTATCGGCATCGCTCGCGACCGCCGCGCAGGCCGGCGCGCCGCTCGGCCACGATTTCTGCGCGATCTCGCTGTCGGACAACCTGAAGCCGTGGGACGTGATCGAGACGCGCCTGCGGCACGCGGCGCAAGCCGATCTCGTGATGGCGTTCTACAACCCGATCTCGCGTGCCCGGCCGTGGCAGCTCGACCGTGCGCTCGATGCGGTGCGCGCGCATCGTGCGGCCGATACGGTCGTCGTGCTCGGCCGCGACATCGGCCGGCCCGGCGCGACGCTCACGACGACGACGCTCGGCGCGCTGCGCAGCGATCAGGTGGACATGCGCACGATGGTGATCGTCGGTTCGTCGACGACGCGGCGTTTCGCGATCGGCGACGGGCGTGAGTGGGTCTACACGCCGCGCTGGTATCGTTGAACGTCGCGGCGCAACGCGCGGCCGACCATCCGATCGATATCGGTCGGAAAAATCGCCCGCTTCGCGTTTCGATAGGCGATCGAATCGGCAAGATCGTTACGTATCGGGAATCGAATAACGAAAAGAACACCTAAGTATTCACGATTCGGCGCGAATCCTCCAAGATGAGCACGCCGCCGGGCGGGCATACCCGATCGCCCGCCCGGCGGCGATACGCGGGCCAGCGTATCCCTCTTCCACTTGGAGAACACAATGAACAACAACGTGTTGCCGCGATTCAACCCGCGCGCGCTCGCCGCGGGCTGTCTGCTCGCCGTGGCGAGCGTGTCCCACGGCGCCGGCGTCTATGCGCCCTTCGTCGACGTGACGCTCTACCCGACGCCGCTCGTCGACCGGATCGGCGTCCAGCAAGGCATCCAGCAGTTCACGCTCGCGTTCGTGGTCGCGGGCAGCGGCTGCGCGCCGTCCTGGGGCGGCGTGCAGCCGATCGGCAACGGCGCGAGCGGCGACCTGCTCGCGTCGCTGTCGACGTCGATCGCGAGCTATCGCGCGAAAGGCGGCGAGATTGCCGTCTCGTTCGGCGGCGCGAACGGCACGCCGCTGATGCAGGCATGCTCGAGCGTCCCCGCGCTGAAGACGGCCTATCAGACCGTGATCGACACCTACGGCCTCGCGCACGTCGACTTCGACATCGAGGGCGCATCGCAGCAGGACAGCGCCGCCGTCGCCCGAAACTTCCAGGCCGTCGCGCAACTGCAGTCCGACTACGCGGCGAAAGGCAAGCCGCTGCACGTCACGCTGACGCTGCCGACGATGCCGACCGGGCTCACGCAGGATGGCGTGAACGTCGTCAACGCGGCAATCGCGAACAAGGTTGCGTTCGACGCGGTGAACCTGATGACGATGGACTACGGCCCCGCGAACATCGACATGGGCGCGGCCGCGATCAGCGCCGCGCAGGCGCTTTATTCGCAGCTCGATACGGCGTTCAAGTCGGCGGGCCAGCCGAAAACGGGCGCGCAGCTGTGGCAGATGGTGGGCGTCACGCCGATGATCGGGATGAACGACGTGCAGGGCGAAACCTTCACGCTCGCGAATGCGCAGAGCGTGTTGAATGCGGCGATCGGCAACGGCTACGGTTTCTTCGGCAACTGGTCGGTCGGCCGCGATCAGCCTTGCCCGAACAACGGCGCATATGTGGCGCCGACCTGCTCGGGTATCGCGCAGCAGCCATACGCGTTCGCATCGATCTTCCGCAAACTCGACGGCAAGTGGGGCACGGGCGTCACGCAGGATCCGAACTACGGCGGCGGCTCGAACGGCGGAACGCCGCAACCCGGCGCGCCCTGGTCGGCCGGCCAGGTCTATACGGCCGGCGCGACCGTGACCTACCAGGGCACGACGTACCAGGCGCAATGGTGGACACAGGGCGACGTGCCCGGCCAGGCTGCGGTATGGAAGCCGGTCGGCGGCGGCACGCCCGTGTGGTCGGCAACGACCGCGTACCAGGGCGGCACGTGCGTCATGTACCAGGGCGCGAAATACTGCGCGAAATGGTGGACGCAGGGCGACAACCCGAGCGCAGGCGGCGTGTGGGTGAAGTCGTGACGGCGCGGCACACCGGCGCGTGACGCGCCACGGCCGTTCCCGGATGCCGCCCGGCATCGCGGTGAACGGCCGCCGAAGCAGCCCTCCGCCGTGCTTCGCGCTTCTTGCTAACCACGCCCCTGCTCGGCCAGCAGCCGCGACTTGGCGTCGACCAGCAGCGCCGCATGCGTGTCGCGATGCTGGCGGATCCGCTCGGTCGGCCCGACGATCGACAGCCCGTACCAGTCGCCGTCGAGCGTCAGCGCGACCGCGATCGCCGACAGCTCCGGCGCGCTCTCGCCGAGGTTCTCGGCCCAGCCGAGTTCGCGAAACCGCGCGGTTTGCGCGACGAGCGCCGGCAGGTCGGCCACCGTCGCATCGGTGAAGCGTTCGAACGACAATTGCGCGCCGAGCGCCTGCTGCGCGTCGCTCGCGAGCGACGCGAAGATCGCCTTGCCGATCGAGTTCGCATGCAGCGGCCGCAGCTCGCCCGGCTGGCGCGTGTAGCGGATCGCCTGCTCGGATTCGACGACGTCGAGATACGTGACCGACGCGCCCTGGATCTTGCCGAGCACGGCCGTCTCGTGGCTCGCGTCGCGCAGCGCGACGAGATGCGGATGCACGATGTCGACGACGGGATCGGTCGCGTCGATCGCGGCGGCGATCGTCTGCAGGCGCCGCGTGGGATAGTAGCCGCCGCGCTTGCGCACCTCGTACAGATAGCCGCGGCTCACGAGCGTGCGCGCCATCGCCAGGCAGCTCGACGCGGGCACGTTGAGCAGGCGCGCGAGTTCGGTGAGCGGCAGCGGCCGCCGTTCGGCGGCGAACAGCTCGAACAGGTCGAGCGTGCGGGCAACGAGTTTGACGTCCATGACGAGCGCTTGATTCGGAACGGGAAACCGCGCGCCGGGCGGGCCGCCGCGCGTCAGTACGACTTCGGCAGCCCGAGCACCTTCTCCGCGATGTAGCACAGGATCAGTTGCGGACTCACGGGCGCGAGCCTCGGAATCATACACTCGCGCAGATAGCGCTCGACGTGGTATTCCTTCGCATAGCCCATCCCGCCGTGCGTCGCGATCGCCGTCTGGCACGCCTGGAACGCGGCTTCCGCGCCGAGGTACTTCGCGGCGTTCGCCTCCGCGCCGCACGGCTGCCCCGCGTCGTAGCGCGTCGCGGCCTTCATCACCATCAGCCACGCGGCTTCGAGCTGCATCCAGGCCTGCGCGAGCGGATGCTGGATCGACTGGTTCTGCCCGATCGGCCGGCCGAATACGACGCGTTCGCACGCATACTGCGTCGCGCGGCGCAGCGCGGCCTGCCCGAGGCCGATCGCCTCGGCGGCGATCAGGATCCGTTCGGGGTTCAGCCCGTGCAGCAGGTAGCGGAAGCCGTCGCCCTCGTTGCCGATCAGGTCGTCGCGCGGCACGCGCAGGTCGTCGATGAACAGCATGTTCGAATCGACTGCCTTGCGGCCCATTTTCTCGATCTCGCGCACCTCGACGCGCGAACGGTCGAGGTCGGTGTAGAACAGGCTCAAGCCATCGGTCGGCTTCGCGATCTGGTCGAGCGGTGTCGTGCGCGCGATGATCAGCATCTTGTTCGCGACCTGCGCGGTCGAGATCCAGATCTTGCGGCCGCTCAGCACGTAGTGGTCGCCGTCGCGACGCGCCTGCGTGGCGAGGTGCGCGTGTCGAGGCCGGCATCGGGCTCGGTCACCGCGAAGCAGGCCTTGTCGCGGCCGGCGATCAGCGGCGGCAGGAAGCGCGCCTTCTGCGCGTCGTTGCCGAACACCTGCACCGGGTTCAGCCCGAAGATGTTCATGTGGACGGCCGATGCGCCCGACAGGCCGGCGCCCGACGCGCTGATCGTGCGCATCATCAGCGCGGCCTCGGTCATCCCGAGCCCGGCGCCGCCGTGGGCCGGGTCCATCGCGATGCCGAGCCAGCCGGCCTCGGCGAGCGCCGCGTGAAAGTCGGACGGAAACCCGCCCGCGCGATCGCGTTCGAGCCAGTAGTCGTCGCCGAAGCGTTCGCAGATTTTCTCGATCGCGCTTTCGATCGCGCGCTGATCGTCGGTCAGGTCGAACTGCATGGATTGCCCTCCAGGAAAACGTGAACGGCCGCGCCGATCCATGCGGGCATGAGGTGTCTCCTCTTGCAGCGGCGCGTGTCGGGTGCGGCGCGGCGTGATGTGCGAAGGGGGCGCGGGCGGTGCCGGCCGCGATGCGGGTCAGTTGCGACGTGGGCCGTCGTCGTCGCGTGCGTCGTCGGCGAACACCTGCGCCGCGTGTTCGTTCAGCGCGGGCGGCGGCCGCCGGTACGTGGCCGGCGTGCGGCCGAGCTTGATCGGCGACGCGATGCCGCGATGCCGGCCCAGTTCGACCTTCATCTGCCGGTGCGCGACGTGCGGATGGTCGAGCGCCGCATCGAGCCCGAGCACGGGCGCGCACGGCACGCCCCGGCGCATCAGCTGCTCGGCGAGTGCCGCGCCGTCGTGTGCGGCCAGCGCCGTTTCGAGCAGCGCGCGCAGTGCGGCGCGGTTCGCGCTGCGCGCGCGGTTGTCGACGAAGCGCGGATCGTCGGGCCAGTCGCGCGTGCCGAGCACGTCGCACAGCGCGGCGAACTGCCCGTTGTTGCCGACCGCGAGAAAGATGTCGACGCTCGCGGTCGGAAAGCTGTCGTAAGGCGTGATGTTCGGATGCGCGTTGCCGGTGCGCGCCGGCGCCTTGCCCGAATGGAAGAAGTTCGGCGTATGCGGATGCAGGATCGACAGCGCGCAGTCGAACAGCGTCGATTCGACGAATTGGCCGCGCCCGCTCGCATCGCGTTCGCGCAGCGCCATCAGCACGCCGAGCGCCGCGTTCAGCCCGGTGACGAGATCGACGATCGGCACACCGACGCGCAGCGGCGCGCCGCCCGCCTCACCGTTCACGCTCATCAGCCCGGCCAGCGCCTGGACGGCCGCGTCGTAACCGGGCAGCCCGCCGAGCGGGCCGTCCGCGCCGAAGCCCGACACGCGGCAATGGACGAGACGCGGAAAACGCGCGTGCAGCGTCTCGAAGCCGAGGCCCCAGCGCTCCATCGTGCCGATCTTGAAGTTTTCGACCAGCGCGTCGGCGTGCTCGAGCAGGTCGAGCAGGCGCTCGCGATCCTCAGGCTTCGTCAGGTCGAGCGCGATGCCGAGCTTGTTGCGGTTCACGCCGAGGAAATACGACGCTGTGTCACCGTCAAACGGCGGCCCCCAGGTGCGCGTCTCGTCGCCCGACGGCGGTTCGACCTTGATCACTTCCGCGCCGTGGTCGGCAAGAATCTGTGTCGCGTACGGGCCGCCCAGCACCCGCGACAGATCGATGATGCGCAACCCCGCCAACGCGCCCTGCTGTTCCAGTTCCGCCATGCGTCTCGCTCCTGCTTCCGGTTGATCGGACCGCTGGTTCCGCCGTGCCGACAGGCGGCGACACGCTTTCCCGGACTCGAATGATAATTCTCGTGCGTGAAGTTATATTCACACTCGGGAATTTCGTTGTCAAGCCGGGCATGCCCCCGGCAGCCGGGCGGAGAACGCGGTCGCCCGCAACTGGGGACGACACCGAACGCCGGCCGGTTGCGGCGCCGGGCCGCGGTTCGCTAAGCTGCCGGAGAGTGCTCACTGAAGACAGGCGGACCTTTCATGAAACACATGCTGCTCGCGGCCATCGTGCTGGCGTCGACGCTGGGCGTCGCCAGCGCGCAAACCCAGACTTACCAGTTTGGCGAAGGACAATCACAGCCGCGGGCCGCCGCGCCGACGGCACGGCCCGCGCCCACGCGCCCGCACGTGAACCCGCCCCCGCATCAGCACCGGCGCGCCATCCACAAGCGGCGCCATGGGCGGTCCGGGAAACCCGCGCGTACGGGGTTCTACACGCACGCGTGACGCGATGCGCGGTGCGCGCGCGACAACGCACGGAACTGTCACGAACGCCCGGTATGATCGGCGCGGCGGCTTGCATGCCGTCGTGCCCGACGATCGGGCGACAGGCCGGCACCGCCGGTCGACGACCATTTCCCTCCACGATTCAGCACCTGTTTTGCCGAACATGAATACCGGGCCGGATACCGTCGCGAGCATCAAGGAACGCGCCACGATCGTGTGCCGCCAGCGCAGCAGCGTGCTGCTGGTCGCCCGTACCGCGGCGCGCTGGTCGCTGCCGGGCGGCACGATCCGGCGCGGCGAGACGCCGCTCAAGGCCGCGCAGCGGGAGCTGGCGGAGGAAACGCGGCTGGAGGGGCTCGCGCTCGACTATGCGGTGCAGTTCGGCGGCCTCACGAAACTTCATCACGTGTTCGTGGCCGACGTGCCGAAACATCTGACGCCGCGCGCGAGCAACGAGATCGCGCGCTGCAAGTGGTTCGACGTCGAACGGCTCGAGACGCTGCGCGCGAGCGTGCCGACCCGCAAGATCATCGAACTGCTGCACCTCGACCGCTTTCCCGCGCACGCGCACGCGGACGGGCCGTTCCGCTCGCGCTGAACCGGCCCGTGCGGCTCACCCGCGCAGCAACGGACCGGCCTTGCGCTCGAGCAGCGCGACGAGTTCGGGCTGCATGTATGCGTAGCGGTCGGGAATGTCGAGGCAGACAATCTTCTTGTGCTTCAGCCGGATGCCGAATCGGGCGGACAGCTTCGCCTTGTGCGCCCGCTCCATCACGAACACGATCTCGGCCCATTCGAGTTGCTCGGCGGATAAGCGCGTCTGCGCGTCGGGCGCGAGGCCCGCGGAGTCGGTTTCGACTCTCGGCCACGCGGCGAACACCGCCTCGGCCGTCGGGCTGCGCAGCCGGTTGCGGCTGCAGATGAACAGGGCCCGTGTCATGCCGGTGCACGGCGGCCGGATGGTCCGCTCAACCGGTCAACCCTGCGGAATCGTGCCGGGCCGCACGTAGGCCAGCATGTGCGGCACGTAGTCGGCCTTGCCGAGCTCGACGCCGTGATGGCGCAGGATCGCGTACGCGGCGATCGCGTGAAAGTAGAACTGCGGCAGCGCCCAGTCGCGCGCGTACTGTTCGCCCCTCATGTCGAACGCGATGCCGTTCGGCAGTTCGAGCGCGATCGGCAGCGCGGCGCCGCCGTCGAGTGCGTCCGGCGCGAGTTCGCCGAGGAATGCGATCGTGCCGGCGACGATCCCTTGCGCGTCGCTCAGCGTGCCGGGCTGCGCGTCGGCATGCCAGCCGGCCTCCCGCAACGCCAGCAGCACGTCCGGCAACGGTTCGCCGCGCAAACGGTAGACCGGTTCCATCGCCTGGAAACAGGAAAACCGCACCTGGGCGGCGAGCGGATACATGTCGGGTGCCAGCTTGAGCGTCAGCAACGCATCGGGCGCGTTGCCCTCGGCCTGCCGATGCGCGGCGGCCTTGTCGAGCCACGCGGATTGCGCGCGCAGCATCTGGGTGAAGGTCGGAACGAGAAGTTGGGTCGGTGACATCCATGCTCTCCGATGAGGCGTTCGCGCCACGATATCAATGTCGGCGCGAATCCGTATTCTGCCGTAGCCGACGTTTCGACGCGAAACCAGTGACGTATCGCACGACCGGCGCCCGGTATGTCACGGCTTGCCGTGGCGTGCCAGGAACCGATCGAATTGCGATGCGAACGCCTTGCCGTCGCGCACGCTGAACGGGGCCGGGCCGCCCGTATCGATGCCCGCGCTGCGCAGCTGCTCCATCATCGCGCGAGTCGACAGCCGTTCCTCGATGTTCTCGCGGCTGAACCAGTTGCCGCGCGGGTCGAGCGCATGCGCGCCCTTGTCGAGGACCGCAGCGGCCAGCGGGATGTCGGCCGTGATCACGAGATCGCCGGCTTCCGCGAGTTCGACGATCCGCGCATCGGCCACGTCGAAGCCGGCCGGCACCTGCAGCGCCTTGATGAACGGCGACGGCGGCGTGCGCAGGAACTGGTTCGCGACCAGCGTCACGCAGATCTCGGCACGACGCGCGGCGCGAAACAGCATGTCCTTGATGACGGCGGGACACGCGTCGGCATCGACGAGTACTTGCATGGCAGGCATTCCGGTGGGTAGAAACGGCGATCATAGCGCAGCGCCGGCGCGTCGCCACGCACGGCCGCCCACGCGATCAGCCGGCCGGCCCGGCGCACAGCGACGCGGCCGTCATCCATTGCGCGCCCCAGGCATCGGCGAGCCGCCTGCCCTGCCCGATTCGCACGGCCGCATCGTCGAAGTCGACGAACACGACGTGATCGGCGGCCGCCGGTCTCGGCGGCGTTTCGCGCGTGCGGCCGTCGGACAGCACCCACAGCCAGCGCTGCTCGTCCGGCGTACGCCGTGCGGCGCCCGCGAGCAATTGCGCGGCGGCCGCGACGCCATCGGCAAGCGGTGTGCCGCCGCCGCCGTCCACGGGTTCGAGCCAGCGCGCATTCCACCAGCGCGGCACGGCCGGGCCGAAGCGCCGCGCGGCGCCGTTGCCGCCGAAGCAGATCAGCGCGGTTTCCACGCGATCGCGCGCGGCCTGATCGAAGTACGCGACGATCAGGCCTTTCGCGAGCGCGAGCCGATCGTGCGCCAGCATCGACGCCGAGCAGTCGAGCACGAAGCAATGGAGCGCGCGCGGTGTGCCGGCCCGCTTGCGGAAACGCAGATGGTCGACGTGCAGCGGGCCGCCGCGCTTCGCGGCGAGCGTCGCCGGCCATGCAACGGCCGTGCCGGCACGCACCGTACCCGGCACGCGCGCGACAGCGCCTGGTTGCCATCGAGGACCGCGAACGGTATTCGCGGCGGCGTCGGCTCGATGGCTCAGCGTTTTTTTAGCGGCAGCGGCACCACGCTCTTCACGTCACGCAGTCCGGCCGGCTCGGGCGGCAGGTAGCCCCAGTCGCCTTGCGATGCGGTCGCGTCGTTTCGTGCCGCGCCCGGTGGATGGTCGGGCTGCCGGTGCGTGTCCGGCGGCGGACGGTCGCCGCGGTCGCCGCCGCCCTCCGCATTCGACTGCGTCGCGCCCGACGACGGCGGCGTACCCGCATGGCGCCGATGCCGCAGCACCGAGTCGGCCACGCGTTCGACGTGCGACACCGTCACCGCGCCGGCCTGCTCCAGCGCCGCGAGCGAGCGCGCGGCGCGCAGCATCACGAGGTCGGCGCGCAGGCCGTCGACGGCCGCGTCGATGCACAGTGCGCTGACGCGTGCATGCACCGCGTCGCCGAAATCCAGCGCCGGCAACCGTGCCCGCGCCGCGCGGATCCGGTCGTCGAGTTCGCGCTGCGCGGCCGCGTGACGTGCGCGAAACGCGTCCGGGTCGAGATCGAACGCGAGGCGCGCCTTCACGATCTGCTCGCGCTGCGCGGCATCTAAGCAGTTCTCGAGTTCGACCATCAGCCCGAAGCGGTCGAGCAGTTGCGGGCGCAGTTCGCCTTCTTCGGGATTCATCGTGCCGACCAGCACGAAGCGCGCGTCGTGCGCATGCGACACGCCATCGCGCTCGACCACGTTCACGCCGCTCGCGGCGACGTCGAGCAGCGTATCGACGAGCCCGTCGGCGAGCAGGTTCACCTCGTCGACGTACAGCACGCCGCGATGCGCGCGCGCGAGCAGGCCCGGCCGGAAGCGCACGCCGTTTTCGGCGAGCGCATGGGCGAGATCGAGCGTGCCCGTGACCTGTTCGTCGCTCGCCGACAGCGGCAGCGTGACGAATGCCCCTTCGGGCAGCAGTTCGGCGAGCGCGCGTGCGGCGGTCGATTTCGCGGTGCCGCGCGGCCCGCTGACGAGCACGCCGCCGAGCGACGGGTCGATCGCCGCGAGCAGCAGCGCCTGCTGAAGCGGTTGCTGCGCGACCAGCGCCGCGAACGGAAATACCGCGCGGGCGCGATGCGTCGTCGAATCGGTCATCGCCGTCCTCCTTCCTGACATTGTTCGCTGTCGAGCCAGACCGCTTCGATCCGCTCGCGATAATCGCCCGGCTCCTGCCACAGCCCGCGCTGCATCGCTTCGACGAAACGTTCGCAGATGCCGTGCAGCGCCTTCGGGTTGTGGCGTTCGAGGAACGCGCGGGTGGCGTCGTCAAACAGGTACGCGTCGGCGACGAGCGCGTACTGGTGGTCCGACAGCACGCGCGCGGTCGCGTCATAGCCGTACAGGTAATCGACGGTCGCGGCCATTTCGGCCGCGCCCTTGTAGCCGTGGCGCTTCACGCCGTCGAGCCATTTCGGATTGACGACGCGCGAGCGGATCACGCGCGCGATTTCCTCGCGCAGCGTGCGCATCTTCGGCGCGACCGGGTTCGCATGGTCGCCGTGGTAGACGCTCGGCTGCCGCCCGGACAGGTGCCGCACGGCTGCCGTCATCCCGCCCTGGAACTGGTAGTAGTCGTTCGAATCGAGGATGTCGTGTTCGCGGCTGTCCTGGTTCTGCACGACGACGTCGATCGTCGCGAGCCGTTCGCCGAACACGTCCGGCGCGGCGTCGCCGGCGCTGTTCTGCGCGTATGCATGGCCACCCCACTGGCGGTACGCATGGGCGAGATCGGCATCGGTCTGCCAGCGGCGCTGGTCGATCAGATCCTGCAGGCCCGCGCCGTAGCTGCCCGGCCGCGCGCCGAACACGCGCCAGCCGGCACGCCGCCGCGCTTCGTCCGGCGCCACGCCCTGCTCGATCCATTTCGCGCGTTCGCGCTCGACGCGCGCGCGGATCGGGTTCAGTGCCTCGGGCTCGTCGAGCGCGGCAACGGCCTGCACGGCCGCGTCGAACAGGTGCATCAGGTTCGGGAACGCGTCGCGGAAGAAACCCGACACGCGCAACGTCACGTCGATGCGCGGCCGGTCGAAGATCTCGATCGGCAGGATCTCGAAGTCGGTCACGCGATGGCTGCCGTGCGCCCATTTCGGCCGCACGCCGAGGAGCGCGAACGCCTGCGCGATGTCGTCGCCGCCGGTGCGCATCGTGGCCGTCCCCCAGACCGACAGGCCGATCGCGCGCGGATAGTCGCCGTGGTCCTGCAGATGGCGTTCGATCAACTGCTGCGCGGACTTCAGCCCGAGCGTCCACGCGGCCTGCGTCGGCACGGCGCGCGTATCGACCGAATAGAAATTGCGGCCCGTCGGCAGCACGTCGGGCCGGCCGCGCGACGGCGAGCCGCTCGGCCCCGGCGGCACGAAGCGGCCGTCGAGCCCGCGCAGCAGCTGGCGCAGTTCCTCGCCGCCGCATGCGTCGAGGGCGGGCAGCAGCGTCGAGCGCACGCGCTCGAGCACGGCGAGCGTGCTCGGCCAGTCGCCGGGCGGCGTGGGGGCGGCATCGGCGCCGGTCTCGCCGGAAACAGCCGCGCACAGCCCGTCGAGCCAATGCTGCGCGAGCCGTTCGAGCCGCTCGCGCGTGTCGCCGGCATGCCGCCACGGCGACGCGTCGAGCGCTTGCAGAACGGCCGGCCGCGGGCCCGTCCACGGCGCGGCCCAGTCGGCCGCGAGCGGATCGAAATCGTCGCCGAGCGCGAGATCGCGCGCGAGCGCGCCGATCAGTCCCGCGCGTTCGCCCTTGCCGTCGCCGACCGGAAAACGCGCGAGCGCGAGCAGCGTGTCGCGTCGCTGACGGTCGGCGGGCGACACGCCGAATACGTGCAGCCCGTCGCGAATCTGCGCTTCCTTCAGTTCGCACAGCCACGCGTCGACGCGCGTCAGCAGCGCATCCTCGTCGCCCGCATCGCGCGGCGGCGACACGCTCAGTTCGTCGTGCAGACGGTGTTCGGCGATCGTCGCGAGAATCGTCTTGCGCAGCAGCTTCGCGCGCCGCGCATCGACCATCAGCGCCTCGTAGTATTCGTCGACCTGCCGTTCGAGATCCTGCAGCGGGCCGTAGTTTTCCGCGCGCGTGAGCGGCGGCATCAGGTGATCGACGATCACCGCCTGCGCGCGGCGCTTCGCCTGGCTGCCCTCGCCCGGATCGTTGACGATGAACGGATACAGATGCGGCAGCGGCCCGAGCGTCAAGTCGGGCCAGCACGCGTCGGACAGCGCGACGCTCTTGCCCGGCAGCCATTCGAGGTTGCCGTGCTTGCCGAGGTGGATGACCGCGTCGATGCCGAACGCATCGCGCAGCCAGAAATAGAACGCGAGATACGCGTGCGGCGGCACGAGATCCGCATCGTGGTAGCTCGCATAGTCGTTCTCGCCGCGCGAGCGCGACGGCTGGATGCCGACGAACACGTTGCCCGCGCGCCAGCCGGCGATCGTGAAGCGCCCCTGCCGCAGCGTCGGGTCCGCTTCGGGCGGGCCCCAGCGCGCGTTCAGCGCGTCGCGCACCGCGGCCGGCAGCCGCGCGAAATGCGCGACGTAATCGGCCAGCGCGAAGCTCTGGAACGCGGGGCGCAAGGCGCGCACGGCCGGGTCGTTGGTCACGCCTTCGGTGAGTCGCGCGATCAGCGCGTCGCCATCGGCCGGCAGATCGGCCACGGCATAGCCCGCATCGCGTAGCGCCGCCAGCACGCGCAGTGCGGACGCCGGCGTGTCGAGCCCGACGCCGTTGCCGATCCGCCCTTCGCTTTGCGGATAGTTCGCGAGGATCAGCGCGATGCGCTTGTCGGCGTTGTCGAGCATGCGCAGCCGGCACCAGCCGCGCGCGAGCGCCGCGACGAACGCGACGCGTTCGGCGTCCGGCTGGTAGCGCACGACGTCGACTTCGGTGTGCGGACAACGATACGCCAGCCCCTTGAAGCTCACCGCGCGCGTGACGATGCGCCCGTCGACCTCGGGCAACGCAATGTGCATCGCGATGTCGCGCGCATGCAGCCCCTGGTTGTCGGCCACCCACGCGTCGCGGTTGCCGCCGGACAGGATCACCTGCAGCACCGGCGCATCGCCGGCGAGCACGTCGGGCTCGGGGCTGTCGATCGCGCCGGCCGCGAAGGCGGTGGTGTTCAGCACGAGCGCGACGCCATGCGTGTCGCACAGCTGCGTGATGACCTCGCGGCTCACCGCATCCTTCAACGACGTGACCGCGATCGGCAGCGGATTGAGCCCCTCGCGCACGAGCGCATCGGCCAGCGCGTCGAACACGGCGGTGTTCGCGGCCTGCCAGTGCGCGCGATAAAACAGGATCGCGACGACGGGCGCGCCGGGCGTCCAGCGCGCACGCCAGTCGTCGACGCTCGCCGGGTCGCGCGCCGGGTGATACAGCGCGGCGGCCGGCAGCGGGCGCGGCAGCTCGGGTTCGTCACCGAAACCGAGCGTATGGAACGCGATGCTGCGCAGCAACGCTTCGGCGTTGTGCATGCCGCCTTCGCGCAGATAGCGCCACCACATCCGGCACAGGTCGGGCGCGACCGTGCTCTTCGCGACGAGGTTCGGGTCTTCCTGCAGGTCGCCCGAGAACATCGCGAGCTGCTGCTTGCGTTTCGACGCGAGCGACACGGCCTGCTCGATCCCGTACGGCCAGTATGCTTCGCCGCCCAGATGATCGATCACGACCGTCTTCGCGTGACGCAGCACGTCGTCGACGTAGAAATCGACCGACGCCGGCTGCCGCAGGAACGTGACGTTCGCGAGCCGCACGCTCGGAAAGCCGGCGGGCAGTTTCGGCACGACGCTGGCCAGCAGCGACAGCGTCGTGTCGGCTGAGCTCAGGATCACGATGTCGGCCGGCTGCTGGTCGATCCGCACGACGCCCTGCGTATCGTCGACGAAGCCGCC
The DNA here is from genome assembly GCF_902833195.1 of Burkholderia sp. BCC1638. Lineage (NCBI taxonomy): Bacteria > Pseudomonadati > Pseudomonadota > Betaproteobacteria > Burkholderiales > Burkholderiaceae > Burkholderia > Burkholderia sp. BCC1638. Next base: position 7,048 of record NZ_CADFEC010000018.1, on the reverse strand, counting down.
CGGCGTGGTGCGCAGCAGATGCATCGCGCGTTACGCCTGTTGCAGGTCGGCCGCGCACGCGGCGTCGAACGCGCGCTGCAGCGCGGCCGCGTCGAGATCCTCGCCGATCAGCACGAAGCGGCTCGCACGCGTTTCGCCGTCCTGCCAGCGACGGTCGAAGTAGCTGTCGAAGCGGCGGCCGACGCCCTGGATCACGAGCCGCATCGGCGCATCGGGCAGCGCGGCGAAGCCTTTCGCGCGGTAGATCGTATGCGTCTCGACGACACGCTGCAGCGCGGCGATCGTCGCCTCGCGCGTGCCCGCATCGCCCGACACCACCACCGAATCGAAATCGTCGTGATGATGGTCGTGATCACCGTCGTCGGCCGAGCCGTGATGGTCGTGCCGCAGGTGGATCGTTTCCTCCGACGCCGATTCGAGCCCGAGCAGCATCGCGACGTCCAGTTCGCCACGCGTCGCGCGCACGATCTTCACCTGCGGCGGGATTTCCTCGCGGATCGCGGCTTCGACCTCGGCGAACCGCGCGTCGGCGACGAGGTCGGCCTTGTTCACGATCACGAGGTCGGCGGACGACAGCTGATCGGCGAACAGTTCGTGCAGCGGCGATTCGTGGTCGAGGTTCGGATCGGCGCGGCGCTGCGCGTCGACGGCCTGCGGGTTCTCGGCGAACTGGCCGCTCGCGGCGGCCGGACCGTCGACGACGGTCACGACCGCGTCGACCGTGAAGCTGTTGCGGATCGTCGGCCAGTTGAAGGCCTGCACGAGCGGCTTCGGCAGCGCGAGGCCCGACGTCTCGATCAGCACGTGATCGATGTCGGCGCGGCGCTCGACGAGCGCTTCCATCACCGGATAGAACTCCTCCTGAACGGTGCAGCACAGGCAGCCGTTCGCGAGTTCGTACAGCTGGCCCGACGCTTCGCCCTGCGCGCCGTCCGCGTCCTCGCAGCCGATGCCGCAGCCCTTGAGGATTTCGCCGTCGATGCCGAGCTCGCCGAATTCGTTGACGATCACCGCGATGCGGCGGCCTTTGGCGTGCTGCAGGATGTGGCGCATCAGCGTGGTCTTGCCGCTGCCGAGAAAGCCCGTGACGATCGTGACGGGAAGCTTGCGTAAGGTCATGGTGGATCCTGTGTCGAAAAGGGAGTCAGGCCGAGAGCGTCACGTCGATCTCGTCGTAGCGTTTGAGGCGGTAGATCGCGGCCGACACGATCCAGCACGCGAGGAACAGGCCGATCACGACGTAGCCGAGCATCCCGAAATGCGATGCGACCATCGTCGAGAAATCCCACACGGGCCCCTGCAGCGACAGTTTATCCGCGAGCAGCGCGAGCACCTCGATGCCGCCGATCAGCGCGGCGACCAGCACCGACACGAACGTGATCGTCATGTTGTAGTAGATCTTGCGGATCGGCCGCACGTACGCCCAGCGGTACGCGCCCATCATCAGGATGCCGTCGGTCGTGTCGACGAGCGTCATGCCCGCGGTGAACAGCACCGGCAGCACCATCACCGACCAGAACGACAGGCCGCCCTGCACCTGCGTGGCCGAAATGCCGAACAGCGCGATTTCGGTCGCGGTGTCGAAGCCGAAGCCGAACAGGAAGCCGACCGGATACAGGTGCCAGCTGCGCGACACGAGGCGGAACAGCGGCCGGAACAGGCGGGCCAGCACGCCGCGCTGGTTCATCAGCATGTCGAGGTCGGCGTCGACGATCGCCTCGCCGCGGCGGGCCGCGCGAAACGTCCGGTGGACGGAGATCAGGATCAGCAGGTTGGCGGCCGCGAGCACCAGCAGGAAGAACGCCGACACGCTCGTGCTGATCACGCCGCCCCAGGTCTTCATGCTCTCGAAGCGCGCGAGCGACGCCGCGGTCAGCGCGACCACCACCGACATCACGATCACCACCGTCGAATGGCCGAGCGAGAAGAACAGGCCCGCGCCGAGCGGGCTGCGGCCCTCCTGCATCAGCTTGCGCGTGACGTTGTCGATCGCGGCGATGTGGTCGGCGTCGACCGCGTGGCGCAGGCCGAACACGTAGGCCAGCAGCGCGGTACCCAGCAGCACGGGCTGGTCGCGAAACGCGACGAAGGCCCAGATCCACGCGCCGATGTTGAAGGCGACGAGCAATGAATAGATCGCGACGATTTTGCCGCGCAGCCCGGATGAGCTGTCGTTGAACAGACGGAAGAACGAGTCGAGCATGATGCTCCTTTGCGAACGGTCGACATGATGAATGCCAACACGGCCGTCGTCGGCCCCGCCCGCGCCGCTGGCCGTTCTTCGCCCCGGCCCGCGCGCGATGCGGCTGACGGGTCGGCAAAGGAAGCGGGCAGCGTTCGGGCGTCGGGCGTGCTGCGGCCGTGGACGATGCGCCGCCTCCCCGCGGCGCTGAACCCCACGTTCTGGCCGGTATCCGGGCTGACGAACACGCCGCTTCGCCTTCCCGGATGCACGGCATCCAGTGGCGGTCGTCCGCATGCGGCAGGCATGCGGCGAAGCGGCGCTGCATCGCGCTGGGCGCGATGCGTTCGCTTACCGTTGCGGGGGCAGCACAGGTTGGCTCGACTGCGGTGCAGCCAGGCTCCCTGTTTCCCGTTTAACTGCGCGCGCCGGAGGAGCGCGCGCGAGCACCAAAACGCGTGCGAGTGTAGGCGGCGGTGCGGGGAGCGTCAAGGCGGAACGGGCCGACGCGGCGCGGTTGGCACGGCCGCGGCATCGCGCCGGGGGCGCTCGCGGCGCCCGCGGGGCGGGTTCGCGCGGGCCGATCGCTGTGCTATCGTATGCGCCGCGTTCGGTGCTCGCATGCGCATTCCGCGCACGCAGTTAAACGGGAAACAGGAGGCGGAAGTCCGCCCGGCCTGTGCTGTCCCCGCAACGGTACGCCGCCCGCGCGCCGCGGTTCCCCCCGCACGCGCCCAGGCCGCCCGCGATGCCACTGCCCTTCAGCGGGCGGGAAGGCTGCGGCCTGGCAAGCGGCCAGCCCGGATACCGGCCGACGCAAGGGGCGAGCCCGCTGCTCGCCGAACGCCCGATCCGCGGGGGACGGATGGGGTGCGCTTCCCGCCCGCGTTCGCGCGGGCTTCGCCCGATCCATCATGCCTTGCCTGTCCGCCGGCCGCCGATGTGCCGCTCGCCGTCCCCTTTCCACTGCCACGACACGGTGTGCGCCGTGCCGCGTCCGATGAGCCGCGCCTGGCTCGTCGGCGCCGGCCCCGGCGACGCCGATCTGCTGACGCTGAAGGCCGTGCGCGCGATCGCCACGGCCGACGTGCTGCTCGTCGACGACCTCGTGAACCCCGACGTATTGCGCCATGCGCGCGCCGACGCGCGCATCGAGCACGTCGGCAAGCGCGGCGGCCATGCATCGACGCCGCAGGAGGCGATCGTCGCCGCGATGCTCGCGCACCTGCGCGCGGGCCGCAGCGTCGCGCGGCTCAAGGGCGGCGATCCGTTCGTGTTCGGCCGCGGCGGCGAGGAGCTGCTCGCGCTCGGCGCGGCGGGTTTCCCGGTCGAGGTCGTGAACGGCATCACGGCCGGTATCGCGGCTCCGGCCGCGCTCGGCATTCCGGTCACGCATCGCGGCGACGCGCAGGGCGTGATCTTCGTCACGGGCCACGGCGCGGGTGCCGACGAACCCGACTGGCGCGCGCTGGCCGCGACGCGCATGACGATCGTGATCTACATGGGCATACGCCGGCTCGACGCGATCGTGGCCGCGCTGCGCGACGGCGGCGTGCCCGGCGACATGCCGTGCGCGGCGATCGAGAACGCGACGCGCGACGGGCAGCGGCACGTGCTCGCGACGCTCGACACCATCGTCGAACGCGTGGGCGCGACCGGTATCGGTTCGCCCGCGATCGTCGTGATCGGCCGCGTCGCCGCGCTTGCCGGCGATCCGGCCGTGCGCGCGGCGCTCGGCGGCCGCGCATGATGCGCGTCGCGCTCGGCGTCGGGTTTCGCGCGGACGTGACGGCCGCGCAACTCGATGCCGCGATCCGCGCGGCGCTGAAGCACTACCCTGATGCCGAGCCGGCCGTCGTCGCGACGCTCGCCGACAAGGCGCGCGCCCGGCCGCTGCGCATGCTGTGCGCACGCCGCGGCTGGCCGCTCGTCGCGTTCGACGCGGCGCAACTCGCGCAGTGCCCCGAACCGCCATTGAGCGGCCCGTCGGCGGCCGCGCTCGCGCGTTTCGGCGTCGCGGGCGTGGCCGAGCCGTGCGCGCGGCTCGCGGCACCGCGGGGCCGGCTGCTCGGCCCCAAATCCATCCTGGGCGGCGTGACGGTCGCGCTCGCCGGCCCGCTCTGAACCCTTTGTTTCGCTTTCGACAGGACGATTCCCGATGAAGACCGATGCCGAATCCCATCAGCGGATGACCGAACGCCGCCGCGCCGGCCATGAAAAGAAGCAGGCTGCCGCCACCCAGGAAAAGGGCCTGCTGATCGTCAACACCGGCAACGGCAAGGGCAAGAGCACGGCCGCGTTCGGCATGGCCGTGCGCGTGCTCGGCCACGGCATGCGGCTCGGCGTCGTGCAGTTCATCAAGGGCGCGCTGCACACGTCCGAGCGCGATTTCCTCGGCGCGGTCGCGCAATGCGACTTCGTGACGATGGGCGACGGCTATACGTGGAACACGCAGAATCGCGACGCCGATATCGCGACCGCGCGCAAGGGCTGGGACGAGGCGCGCCGGATGATCGAAAGCGGCGAGTACCGGATGGTGATCCTCGACGAGCTGAACACCGTGCTGAAGTACGAATATCTGCCGCTCGACGAAGTGCTCGCGACGCTCGTCGGGCGGCCGGATTCGGTGCACGTCGTCGTCACGGGCCGGCATGCGCCCGATGCACTGATCGATGCGGCCGACCTCGTCACCGAAATGCGGCTCGTCAAGCATCCGTACAAGGAGCAAGGCGTGAAGGCGCAGCCCGGCGTGGAGTTCTGAGCGATGCCGGCCTGCCCCGCGCTGTTCGTCAGCGCGCCCGCGTCCGGCCAGGGCAAGACGTCGGTGACGGCCGGCCTCGCGCGGCTGCACCGGCGGCTCGGCCGGCGCGTGCGCGTGTTCAAGACCGGGCCGGATTTTCTCGATCCGATGTTGCTCGAACGCGCGAGCGGCGCCCCCGTGCATGCGCTCGACCTCGGCATGGTCGGGGAAGCCGGCTGCCGTGCGCTGCTCGCCGATGCCGCACGCGACGCGGACCTGATCCTGATCGAAGGCGTGATGGGATTGTTCGACGGCACGCCGAGCAGCGCCGATCTCGCGGTCGCGTTCGGCGTGCCGGTCGTCGCGGTGATTGCCGCGAAGTCGATGGCGCAGACGTTCGCGGCAATCGCATTCGGGCTCGCGCGGTTCCGCCCCGAGGTGCCGTTTCACGGTGTGCTGGCGAATCGCGTCGGGTCGCCGCGGCACGCGGAATTGCTGCGGCAGGCGTTACCCGACGACTTGCGCTGGCTCGGCCACGTGCCGGCCGATGCGGGCATCGCGCTACCGGAGCGGCATCTCGGCCTGCACCAGCCCGCCGACATCGACGACCTCGATGCGCGGCTCGAGCGCGCGGCCGACGTGCTCGCGCAGACGGCGCTCGCCGAATTGCCGCCCGCCGTTTCGTTCGCGGCGCCGGATGTCCGCGCCCCGCTGCCGCGTGCGCTCGCCGGCACGCGGATCGCGATCGCGCGCGATGCGGCGTTCTCGTTCATTTATCCGGCGAATCTGGCGCTGCTCGATGCGCTCGGCGCGCAGCTTCGGTTCTTTTCGCCGCTGGCCGACGAACCCGTGCCCGCCGATTGCGATGCGCTGTTCCTGCCGGGCGGCTATCCGGAACTGCATGCGGCGACGCTTGCGGCGAATGCCGTGACCGCGCGGACGATTCGCGCGCACGCGGCGGCCGGCCGGCCGATCGTCGCGGAATGCGGGGGGATGGTGTATCTGTGCGAATCGCTGACCGACGTGGACGGCGCGACGACGCCGATGCTCGGGCTGCTGGCGGGCCATGCGACGATGCAGCGCCGGTTTGCGGCGCTCGGGATGCAGCAGCTGGACACGCGCACCGGGCCGATGCGCGGTCATACGTTTCATTATTCGCGGCTCGATACGCCGCTGGCGCCGCTGGCGACCGCCGCGCGGCCCGACGGCGCGCCCGGCAGTGGCGAAGCCGTTTATCGCGCGGGCCCGATCGTCGCGACGTACATGCATATGTACTGGCCGTCGAATCCGGAGCTGGCGGCCGCGCTGTTCGGCGGCACGGCATTCTGACGAAAAACTGCGGGACGCCGCGAGGTCGCGATGTCAGTGCTTTTCGCGGCCCGGCGCTTCCGAGCGTGAAGTCCGGATCACGGTGCCGTCGGGCGAGAAATGCGCGTTGAACATCGCGTCGCCCGATACGCCGCCCTCGGCCCAGTGCCAACTCCACACTTCTTCATGACTCAATGCGTATTGCGCGACCTCGGTCGGCTTGCCGAGCAGTTGCCGTACGTCGTCCTTCGACATTCCAGGCACGACCTTCGCGATGTTTGCCGCCGTCAGGGCCTGCGTGATCGACACGAGCCGGCCGTCCGGCCCGAAATCGAGCATGTACGTGCTCGTGCCGTACGGGCCGCGCGGATACTCGAAGCGCTGCGAGCCGTCCTCGCCCTGCCTCACCATCTCGGGCTTGCCGGCCTGACGCAGCACGTCCTCGGTCGTCGAGACGCCCGGCTGCAGATTGCCGAACGCCATCGGATCGGGCTTGATCGCATTCACCGCGTCAGCCACCTTCTGGTCGTCGCAACCGGCCACCAGAACGCCGACCGCGCAGGCCGTCAGCACGGTCAGAAACTGTTTTCGCATGTCATCCACACCTGTATTCATCGAGCCGATCCGGCGTCGCGCGCAGCGTAGCACGCGGCTCGTCCCGTCGATGTCAAGGAGCGTCAAATTCGCGCGCATAGCGCTTTCCAATGGAACAGGAGCCTGGACGAGGGTCTGCACTGGCTCTTGCGTAGCGCTTTCGGCGCGTTTCCAATGCAAAAGAGCCTGTTGTTGGCCCGACACGCGCGAGTTGACCGACACCG